>CAXEUI010000011.1:0-11863 GCA_963999335.1 uncultured Candidatus Poseidoniales archaeon | reverse complement strand
GATGATGACATGGTTTGGTCCGGGATTCACTGCAGCTGGGGCCCATGCAATGGGCAATGTCGTGGAAGAAGTGAGCGTCCCATTCGATGCACGACGTGGTGGAATGTTGACTGGAATGGGTGCTGCAGCCATCGTCATCGAACGAAACAGCCTCGCCATGGAGAGAGGCGTGACACCATATGCAGAACTTCTAGGGGCACATCTCGCCAATTCCGCATTCCATCCAACTCGACTCGATGTAGAACATGTCTCAGATTCATTGGAGAGATTCATTTCCAAGATGGAACGCGATTGGGGCCTGAATCGTCATGCAATCGCTGCTCGGACATCATTCATGTCTCACGAACCGGCCACCCCTCCCCGTGGCGGTTCAGCGGCCGCCGAGATTCAGGCTCTGCGCAGAACCTTCGGCGAAAGCGCATCTAAGATTGTCATCACGAATACGAAAGGATTCACAGGCCATCCGATGGCGACGGGAATCGAAGATGTGGTATCAATTCGTGGTCTTTGCCAAGGTGAATTCCCACCCATTGCCAATTTCAAAGAACCCGATCCGGAATTGGGCGATCTTCGCCTTTCGACTGGAGGCCCCGTGGACATCGAGTATGTTGTGAGACACGGTGCTGGTTTTGGTTCTCAAATGGCATTTTGCTTGTTCAAACGCATCGCTACGACCCTTGATCGAGTGGACCGTGAACGGGTGGCTGCGTGGGCATCGAAGGTGGGGGGTGGAAACGTGGATCTGCGAGTATTGAAACGCAAACTTGTGGCTTTTATCAACCCCGATGAGATGATTATCGGTGGAGTTCAGGGAGACCCATGGTCGACCTTTGTACTGGAAGAACGCCCCCCTCTCCCTCAACCAGAACCTATTCCTTCTCCCCAACCCGAGCCCCTTACAACCGAGGAGGTGATTGAACTGGAGAGTGCCCCCCCTTCCGATGATGTCGCAGCCAAAGTGATCGAGGTTGTCGTCAAACATACTGGGTATCCTGCGGATTTCATTGAATTGGATCAAGACCTTGAGGGCGAACTGGGCATCGACACCGTGAAACAGGCCGAGATTATGGCCGAACTCCGTGATTTCTACGGGTTGCCAGTGGACGAATCATTCGTCTTGAGCAATCATCCAACGCTCAATCACATGATTGCCTATCTGGATCAAGGTGAACAGCAATCAGAGGTGGAAGAAACAACCCTAGAACCCGTGGTTGCTCCTGAACCCGAACCTGAACCACTTCCGCCTCCGATACAACCGGAGTCAACTGGGGTGCGAAGATGGCAGGTCGAGGCTGAGAGCATTCAACCTGAAGCGACCATACCTCTCGATATCGACGGCAAGGTCATCGCCGTCACAGACGATCCATGGGGGGTCGCAGATACCCTTTGTCACATCCTTGAGGCCGCAGGAATCGATACAGTGCGAATCATGCTCGACCCCAGCATCGTCTCAAAGATCAAGATCGAGAAAGATGGCCCTGTGGATATCGTACGAGTCGACCCCGGAAATCAGGAACAACTCGCTGAGGTCAGCGCACATCTTGCCAAGATTGGGGATGTTGCGGCCTTACTCCACCTCTCTCCACTTCGCCTTGCAGGCGTGGGATGGGAAAGTGAGACTCAACAGGCTCAACTCACATCCACAACACATGGTTTGTTCGGATTGTTGAAATCTCTCGACAGCCACTTCGATTCAATCAGCGATGGAACAGTGATGTCTGTCAGCGCCATGGATGGCCGCCATGGCAATGCGAGCAGCCGTTTCAATGCCCTTGCAGCGGGGGCACATGGCATCGTCAAATCATATGCCAAAGAGAAGCCTCATCTTCGTTGCCGTGCCGTCGATGTGGATCCTGAGTTGCTCTCTGACCCCACGGCATTGGCCCATCAGATTTGGGCCGAAGCCTTCGGTCGCACATCACCTTTGGAAGTAGGCTTATCGCGTGACGGAAACCGCTGGTCTCTCTGCCTGTATGAGGAAGATTTGACCCATGAGGCTCAAGCCCTTCAGAGTGACGATGTGTGGATTGTTTCCGGCGGTGGATCTGGGGTGACTGCCAGATGTATTGTCGGTGCGGCAGAGGCGAGTCCCAATGCGGGTGCCACCTTTGTTCTCCTCGGCAGAACACGTCTAGATGCCAGCATCGAGGAATGGCTCGAAGATGATGAATCGGCCTTACAAGCCCGAAAGATGGAACTTCGAGAGGACATGATTGCTCAGAGCGAATCGGGTAAAATCACCATGGTTGAATGGGATGCTGAGTGGAACAAGCACCTGCGCAGTTTGGAGATTCATCGAACAATACTTGACATTCAAGCAACCGGCAATCGAGCACTGTATGATGCCTGCGATGTCACGAATTCAAAATCAGTTTCAAAAGTTCTAACCGCAGTCAGAAAGGAATGCGGTCTCATCACTGGCGTTGTTCACGGTGCGGGTCTTGAAGATTCAAAACTGGTCGCTGACAAATCATGGGAGACATTCTCAAAGGTCATTTCAGTGAAAATTGATGGTTGGCGGGCATTGATTGATGCCCTTGGCGATGAACTGGATCAGTTGCGAGTTCTGTGCGCATTCACTTCTGTCGCCGGTCGATTTGGGAATGGAGGCCAGGTTGATTATGCTGCAGCCAACAATATTCTCGATGCTGAGATGTGTCGCATCGCACATCATGAGGATGCGCCTCGGGCCGTGGCGATTGCTTGGTCGGGTTGGCGCGACGTTGGGATGGCAACGCGAGGATCTCTGGAATCGGTTTTCTTGCAGGCTGGAATTGAGACGATTCCAGTTGACATTGGTGTCGATATTTTCGTCCAAGAGATGCTTGCGGGTGGAAAGCGACGTGTTGTCGCTGCGGGCGCATTGGGAATCTTGGACGATGAGGATTGCAAAAGAGCTCCTCCTCAGAAATTCCCCACCGATACAGCAGGCGCCATGGCAGAACCTGAACGATTTCCCTTTGTTGATCGAATCATCACACACGACCCCTACTCTGAAATTGTGACGGAGTGTACACTTTCAACCGAGCGTTTCCCATTTCTCATCGACCATTCAATCGACGGCACCCCCTATCACCCTGGGGTGATGGCGATGGAAATGTTCGCTCAAAGTGCGCTTTTGCTGTATCCAATGTGCAATCTTGAAGGATTCTCAGATGTCAATTTCGGGCTCCCGATTAAATTGATAAAAGAGGAAACCCAAGTTCGAGTCAAAGCTGAATTCAGTGGTCAAGATCACAATTCGTTGTTCATCCAGTGTCATATTGAGAGCGATCTGGTGAATTCAAAGGGTGAAATATTCGGTGAGCCAAGAATACACCACGAGGCCTTGGTACGATTGCTCAAGGAAGGGGCCACCCGGGATGCGAAGATGTCTTTCACAGATTCGCCAGGAAGGGGAAACGCCTCATTCCAACCCAGTTTCATTTATGATCGATTCTTCCATGGTCCACGCTTCCAGGTCCATGGTGGTTTGATCAAGGGAATATCCGATCGAGGTGATATGGGCGCCGATGGTGTTGCATTGTTACGCAATCAATTGCCGGATGTGCAATTATTCGAAGAGGAACCAGTACTCTTGGAATCCTTGCCCATGCTCATCGAAGCTTGCTTCCAAAATGCGGGGTTGGTTGCGATGGAAGTGGACGGCATCTCAAGTCTCCCCATCGGAATCAAAGAATGCGAAGTCCTCAAGATTCCGGCCAAACGTGATGACCTGAGGGTGCGAAGTTACCGCCGTGGCCAAGAAGAAGGAGGCATCACGATTCACGATGCCATGATTTTCGATCGAAATCAGAAACCCATCGTCTCACTCACCGGACTTCGTCTCAAAGGCATGGCTCCAGTGCCTGAGGAATTGAGATTCAACCTCAAACGAAAGAAAAAATAATCAATTGAAGAATCGATTTCCTAATTGAGGAATTTATATGGTAGATTGGCAACCTGCAGGTCTAGTATCCCCCCTCCCTCTCCCTGAAGCATGCGGTTTGGACGATGTGATTGCAGTTTGGATGCCCGTTGGCCCTACCAACCCGGATGAATCTCTTCCCAATTTGTCAAATGTGCCGTTGGTCGATGCATTCGAAGCTTCGACCTTCGGGACACCCAAACGCGCCTCGGAACATGCTTCCGCTCGGTATGCATTGGCGACTCTTCTTCGAGATATCGGATTTGATCCATTCGATTTACGAGTGGTTCGCGACGAGCATCGAAAACCAAATCTGGTGTGGAGGGATCATGAAGCCAGAGTGCGTGCAGGTGGCCCGTTGAGTCCGGCACTGCCAGAGATTACATTGGGCCATTCAAATGGAATTTCGATTGCCGCCGTTTCTCTAAACAGGTCATTGATTGGATTGGATGCCGAACCTCTCGACTTGCCTCGCGCTCGAAATCTGTTGACGATGATGACATCTGGAGAAGAACTCCAGTACCTTGAACAATTGTGGGAGATTGATGCAAGAGTCGGAATGCAAGAAGCAACCCGAACCTGGGTTGTCAAAGAGGCCGTACAGAAGGCATGTGGCTTGGGAATGCACGTCCCCCCGCAGACATTCACAGTGTTGAATTGTGATGAAGTCGTTCTATCTCACGATGGCCATGGATATCGACTTGAAGCCTATCACTGGCGAGAATTGCTCGATGGTAGACCCTTCGCCTTTGGATTTTCAAGGCTCATCGAAGTCGTGTAAATTGTGATGATTCATTGTTCATCTTGTTCTGTGGATTTCCCACCAAGTGCGATAATCAGACCCGGAACAAACAGCACCGTCAGCACACGAATCATCGTCTGCACCTCGACATCGAAGGCCAGAGCCCAGAGGGGTGCAACTGCAGGCATGAAAATGAAACACATACCGATTCCGACTTTACGTCGCCAGTGCATGCAGCGTGCTGAGAGCCTATACTCCTTGAATCTGCGGGACTGGCCTGACCGAATTGGATAAGACCGACGCGCGGCCCCCCCCAATCTACCGCGGATGTAGTGAAGGGGTTATCACCTGAGGTTTCCAACCTCATGTCACGGGTTCAAATCCCGTCGTCCGCACTTCAGAATTTGATACTGGCGTATTGAAAAACCATCGACCTGAGCCGACTTCGATGTCCTCCACTCAACATGGTACATCCATCGGGAATTCCGATGATGAGGAGAATGAGGATACAGCTCAGATTCTGGGTCGTAGAATTTGGAGAATTTTCCCCTACGTCCGCCCATATCGTCGAAGAGCGACGGTTGGAATTGCAACCAATATGCTCGCCCGAATCTTTGATTTGGTTCCTTTCATTTTCATCGGTTTCGCAGTTGATTATTACAGCGGAACTCCTTCCGGCGGCCGTCTTGGGGACTTCCGAGTCTTCCTTGACGAGAACCTGTTGAATCTCATCAGCGATGATCAGGCTCTGTCATATGGAATTCTAATCTTCCTCGGTTTTGTGGGGCTTGCCATTTTCCAAGGTGTTTCAGATTATTGTTGGCAGACACTCGGCTACATGGTCCAACACGATCTCAGATTGGATGCCACCCGAAGTCTCATCCGAATGGAAGCATCCTACTATGATCTCAGGCAAACCGGTGTCCTCATGTCCGTATTGTCATCAGATGTCAATCAACTGGAGGATGTCATTTCAGATTCTTCTACTTCGATCATTCGTATTTTCACGACGTTCATCACCGCATTCGTCATTCTCATGCTGATGTCTTGGAAGTTGACAGCCGTCCTCTTCGGCCCACTCATCCTCATCTTCCCGATGGTGTATCTGTTCTCCACCCGTGTGCAGCGAAAATATCGCAAACAACGTGAATCGACAGGTGGCATCAATGCGGTCCTTGAGAATGTCATCTCCGGAATTTCTGTCGTTCAGGCATACAATGCCCAAGAATGGGAGACCACCCGAGTCGCCAACGAGAGTGAGGGATATCGAGATCAGGCAATTGGCGCGAGTCTCGATCGAAATCGCTTCATCCCTGGTCTCTATTCCGTTGCGGGTATCGTCTACGGCCTTTTGGTCTCAGTCGGTGGATGGCTGATGAAGGAGGGTGACATCTCAACCGGTGCTTTCGTCACGTTCCTCCTCATCATGACGCGTCTTTCGATGCCATTGTTCATTTTCGGTATGCTCGTCAATCAATTGCAACGAGGCGAGGCGGCAGCGCGGCGTGTTTTTGCCATGGTCGACTTGGAGCCCAGCATTGTCGACAAGGCAGACGCAAGCGCGCTAGAAGGACCCATTGAGACAATCGAGTTCAACGATGTTCACTTCACTTATCCAGGAACGGATACTGCCGTATTGAATGGCATTTCGTTCAATGTGGGTCAAGGCGGATTCCTTGGCGTGATGGGGCACACCGGTGCGGGGAAATCAACCATATTGAAATTGATTCTACGCTATTATGAGCCAGATTCCGGCGAGGTCTTGGTCAATGGACGCAACATCCTAGACATCACTTTGGAGAGTGTTCGTGAAGAGATGGGATTCGTCAGTCAGGACCCCTTCCTGTTCTATGGAAGCGTTCGCGACAATGTCGTCTATTCCCGCGATGCTTCGGAGGATGAGATCGAGATGGCCCTTCATCTCGCTGGCGCGGATGAATTCGTGGTCGATATGGAGAATGGAATCGATACGTTGGTGGGGGATCGCGGTGTCATGCTTTCGGGAGGTCAGCGTGCGAGAATCTCTCTGGCTCGCGCGTTGTTGATGAAGCCCAGTCTCCTGATTCTGGATGAAGCGTCCAGTGCATTGGATGCCGAGACCGAGCGCCGAATCCAATCCAATCTTCTTGGAACGGGTGAGTCACGAACCACCATTGCTGTGGCTCACCGCCTGTCGACCATCCGCAACGCAGATGAGATTCTATCGATGGTTGACGGTGCGATTGTAGAAAGAGGGACCCACGATATTCTCGTGACCAATGATGGCGTTTATTCAAGCCAATGGGCGATTCAAACTGGAGCACTTGAGGAGGAGTAACTCCGTGGCCGAAATTGATTGGATATCCATTCAACCAGGCAAGGCTTGGCTGGGTGACGAACGTGGAGCTTTGATGCATGTGGGCAATGGTCCAAGACATGAGATTCGCATTGAAACGGAATTTGAAATCAGCGCTGCTCCAATCACATTTTCTCAGTGGAAATCATTGACCGGACAATCGATTGTAGGTGATGATTCCGATTCCACATTGAACCGTTTGACACCTCTGATGATTGAGGCTGGACTTATCGGAGTCGATGGCAACCCCCGTCCACCTTCTGAGGCAGAATGGGCTCTTGCATCAGAACAAGGTGCAATTGGACCCGGTAATGTCCAAGTCGAGGTATTGAGCGACCGTCCCCCTCGAAGTGGTTACTGGGGAGCCCCTTGTGATGGTCGCCCTTGGGTTCCTGAAGTGCGAGGGGGCGGTGTTTCCAATCATTCTGCACATGTGACCCGCATCTGGCGTGAATCGGGTACCATGCGTGGGGCCACACCCCGGGGGGTCTCTCGTCCTCAGATGGGATTTCGATTGGTCCGTTCATCGGTCCCTGAAGGAAAATTGAAAATGCCGGATTCACCCTCTCAGGCCGATCTCATCATCCGTGAAGCCGTCATTGCTCTGCTCATTGGAATCATCCCTAGTTTCACTTGGGCTTACTTCAATGCCAGTTCTCGCTATCTCTCTGAGAGTTGGCTCAATATTGCCGTCGGCGGCATCTTCTTCTCGTTCATGACCGCCTTCGTTTGGCGCCCGAAGACAGCCTCATTTGAGTTTGTACAGGATCGAATGCAACGAGTGAAGTAATTCACTTTCGTTGCCAAAACTTCAACGCACGAACCTTCTTCAGAATCCGTTCGTCCTCCCTCTGGCGTTCGCGGAGTGTAGCATTGCGTTTCTTGATAATGGAGAATATCATGCAGATTCCAACGCCGAACATTACACCCGAGGCAAAAGGTGTGAGAAAGATGAAACGAGCTGACATCATCGAATCTATTTCTTGATTGAACGTCAGATAGAGAAAGATCGCCGAAGAAGCGAATGAGACGGTTGTGACGAAAGCCATCATCCCGTCTCGCATTCAATCACCTAGCCGCTGTATTGTCTATTGAATAAAAAAGAATCTAAAGGGCAATTCAGGCTCGATTCTTGTCATCGACCTGCAACCCCGCGTTCTTTGAAATGTGAATTCTCCACCATGCGGTCAAGACACCCATTCCATACGACCAATGCATTAGGAAAGTCATCAGGGGGGCCATCACAATGGTTGCAAGGTTACGGGATGGAGATGTGCCGAAAGTGGCCCCCAACCAACACAGAACAACATACACGCCTGCAAGGCTGACAGGAAGATGGACCATCGATCTGGATGTACCCATTGGGACCGTCTCCAAAGAAATGTCCCATACATTCGGCCAAGCCAAGCCTCCGTTGAGCGCACCGACCACGAATGAGGTCAATGCTGCCAAGACCATTAGAGGGAAGAGCCCGACGGCTGTATGGCTCCATGATTTCATTCCAGGGTGGATGTCGCTGGCCAGAATGCGAACAAGACCATAATTCCGAATCTGTTTTCGAACACGACTTGGATCTCTACGTCGATGCCACATGATTGCATCTCGATCCTGCCAGAGACGGTGTCCCTCCGCTTCGATTCGATGATCCAGCATGGCATCTTCACATCCGATGGCCCCGTTGTCAAATCCACCGACTTCATCGAGTACAGACTTTCGATAAGCCGCATTCACACCGGGCAATTGTTCTGCTGGAGTCAACTTCTCAGAGCCACGATTCCCATAATTCGTGCCTGTAGTGACCCATTTCGAGCAGAACGTCACGTCAATCACGCGTTGCCAGAAAGTCGACCTCTCATCGGGGGGTGCGAAATTCGGCCCTCCAACTCCCGCAACATCCTCGCGTTCAAACCAACGAACTAGATTGGCCACCCAGTCCTCTGGAACCCAAACATCGTCATCTGTGAACAGAACGAGTTCGCAATCCACGATTCCGAGTGCAACGTTGCATGCATCGGCTCTGGTTCGACTGCCGGCATCATCGATCCAAGTGGCTCCGTTTGCTCTCGCTACGGTTTCTCCAGGGTCACCTGTCGGGCCAACAATCACAATTTCCACTGTGCCTTCCCAAGATTGATTGTTCAACCCACTGAGGGCGATTTCCAACTCATCAGCGTTGCGCAAGGTCGGGATGATGACGCACACACGCGGGCTTGCCATGCTCTACGCGGGTTCACGCATCGCCTTCAATTCTTGGTGCGAGGAAGTAGACGCAACGACCGGCTCCGTCTGCAAATTCAAATTCCAATCGCAGTGGATGATTCTCGTTGAAGAACAAGGTCACGCTGTCAACGATTGCCTCCATGCGCTTGGCCATGGGATAGAGGAGCGAAAGGCTGTATTGACTCTTTACGGGACCATCACAGACCAAGTCTTGCAATTCCCCCGCATCGTACGAGACGTTGACGGTGTCAGTGTCCCCACTGACGTTCACTCCGAAGGATTGTGCGTTGAGGGAAATGGTCGCCAAATCTCCGACTTGTTTGGCTGCCCTCAGAGCCCGGCTGAACTTGACGGTTGAGAGTTTGACAGAACTGTGCAATTCGACATCGGGAACGCGAGGCTCGAGCATCGTGGCCCGGTCCAATGGGCGAATTGTTCGATTGATTTCCCCAACTTGGATATTGACCCGCCCATCATTCTCATCGTAATTCATCTCGATGAGGTCTCCAGATTCTGCCAGGCTGATGAGATCTCGAAGTTTGACCAGTTCGAATCCAATCGTACAGGGCTCACATTCCCACGCTTCAAAGGCCGCGGAATCAATTTCCATTCGCACCATTGCGACATGCATTGCATCGACTGCCCTGACCTCGATATGCCCTTCTTCAAACTTGAATTTGGCATCTTCCACAAGAACAGTGAGAATCTCTACGATTGTTCTCATCGTGTCTTGTCTGGCTGTGATATTCAACATGGGAGCACCCTATTCATCAAGTTCTGAGCAGAGGGGGCTCAAAAGGGTTCAGTTGAGAACACCTACGGTGTTCAAACCGAAATCAATACTCACGCCATCCATGCCCACACTCAGCACAGGTCAGGATGCGAGTCTCTGGTTCATCGGAGGCTCGTGTTTGTTGAAGTTCGGCATAGACACTATCGGAATCACATTTCGGACAGATGTATGTGTTGCTTGTCAGGACACCGTGTTGCTGGTCGGAATCGTCAATGACCCTTCTGTCCCGCGTTTCGGCCTTGCTAGTGGATGATGCTTTAGAGATGTCAATTTCGGTCCCATCTTCCATTGTAACCTTGTTCTCTGCAGTACCATGATAGCCACAGTTGTAATTGGGACACTTGATTTTCCCAGAGGGGTCTGGGAATGCTAGCGTTCCACATTCAGGGCAGAACATGGGCGCTCCGGTGAACTAATCACACTTGAATAAACCTATCTTTGGTCTTGCCCATTTGTCGTTCCGCACGGACTTTGAAGGAGAGGGGCCTGCGTGAAGTGTGCAACTGGTGTGGGACTGGCGATTGGCGCGCGTTTATGACGATGAAGAGCGGGTCGTGGACGAGTGCATCTGGGATGGTGTTCGAACATCGACAGCTCTCGTGGAACGGTTGACTCTGCTCATGAATGGGCGCATGACCATCGAGGCGCGTACTCTTGCAGAGCGCTTTCCTGAGACCCAATCGGCATCACCCACTTCAGTGCATTCTTGGCCTGATTTGAACGAAGAGGAAACCACTTTGTTGCAAGATGCCTCCGTCAAACTTGCTGAACGTGGAGTCGCAGAAACTGCCGCCGATCCAGACCGCCGTCTAGAGCACCTTGTCAGGGCGTTGGATGAGGCACGAACCGCACAGAACTCTCTCGAATCACATCTGGTTGAATGGACTGGACTCTTTCTTCCCACTCTGGATCTGGACCTCCACCGCAGTTCCATCGCTTCAGCCGTCTCCAACGCTTCGAATCTTCAGGAGTTGGCCCAAAGTCTGGATGTGACTGCTGCAGAGGTTGAGTTGGGTTCTGGAGAGTGGTCTGGTATTCATTCGCTGGCTGCATCCACAGTGAAGATGGTTGACACTGTTGACAGCATGGAAAAGTCCGTCAGAGAACTGACGAATGCTTACATGCCTTCTCTTTCGAATCTTATCGGGCCACTTCTTACTGCAACACTGTGTACTGCAGCACACGGTCGCGCTCGCTTGGCCAGACTACCAGCGGGCACCATCCAGGTTCTGGGCGCTGAGAAGGCCTTTTTCATGCACCTTCGACAAGGTACCAATCCCCCCAAGCACGGTCATATCTTTCAACACCCTTGGATCTGCCGAAGCCCGAAGTGGACGCGAGGACCCATTGCTCGAATGTTGGCCGCAAAGATAGCCATTGCTGCTCGTGTCGACCACTTTGGAGGAGAGCCCTGGACCTCAAAGCAAGTCGCTGAGGTCGAGCAGAAGGTCGGTGAGATTCGAGCACGCAGGAGTCAGAGGTGAATTTGTGATATCCTTCTCTGATCGAGTTCGAATCGAAGGTCGAAGCCTCTGGTCTCGAAATGCGGTCAAAGGTGTCAGTTTGCGTGGCGAGCGCCTCAAGAGAGAGGGGCGAAAGGAATGGCGACAATGGAATCCTCGAGCATCGAAACTCGGTGCTGGTTTACTCAAAGCCTCGGAAAGTGGACTGTTGCCCAAACCAGGCACGACGTGCTTGTACTTGGGTTCAGGACATGGGACGACCATCAGCCACCTGCACGATCATCTCTGTGCGTCCAAGAATCACCTTGGTGGGACGATTGTCGCAGTCGACATCTCATCACGATGTATTCGTGATGTCATCAGATTGTCAAAAGCAAGACCAGGCATCCTTCCAGTGTTGGCC
>CAXEUI010000010.1:0-12056 GCA_963999335.1 uncultured Candidatus Poseidoniales archaeon | reverse complement strand
CCAACAAATGGCGGAAAAACCACTCAGACGAGTCCCTTGAGGTGTTCTCGTCCCTTGACAACCTCAGTTGAGCAAGGGCTTGGAATCTTCATGCTGGCCTTTCGCAGAGCGTCCTTTGCGGTGAGGAAATTCTGAGGTTTGGTTGAAATTGAGATGACGGTCGTGCCACGCTTGCAGCGAGCCGCTGTACCCACGTTCTTTCCGAACGAGCAGCGCATGCCTTGCGACACACGATCTGCACCGGCACCTGTTGCCTGCTTGTTTTCTCTCAAAATGTGGTGTGGGTATACGTGCACGCGAAGTGCATACCCTTCTTCCCCAGCCACATCTCGAATGGTTGCATTGGAAACCTGGCGGGCGGCCTCGAGAGCCGAATGGCGAACTTGGCAACTCTCATCGACAGAGAGGCTGATGATTACAGGGAACTCATCGGCTTCAGCAGCCTTGCGGTTTCCCATGTGGAAGCGCATGATTCGATTATTGGGGACACCACCGGTGTACTGGCGACGCGTGTACGCCTGACCCTTGAGTCTGCGGTACATTTTCGCGGGCTTACGTGCCATAATGACTTCCTCGGTCGACGGCCACCGACAGCCCGTATATGAATCCATCCGGCCACCTACGGTGGCTACACAGTCTGGTTAGCGGACATGTTCTTCAACTTCATTGGTCACCACCCCTCCGTGGACAACATCATCGAGCGACTGTTTACCTTCGTCGATTCCCCTCGTGAACGCCCTTGGGTGGCAATGGGTGCACTCGGTATTTTCATCCTCGTTGGGGCGGTTTGGATGAATCAAGCCCAGGTTCTGCCTGGAGTTTCCGTTTCAGAAACAGGTCTTTCAGGTTCCGTTGCAGATATCATGTGGGGCGAAGATGGAGATCAAGCCTTGGCATTGGTCGAAAATGGCAACGATCTGGATTTGATGGTCCGGGATAGCGAAGGCACTTGGTCAGCCTTGGAATGTGGTTGCAATGTCACTGCAATAGGTGGCACTGAAAGCCAATGGCTGGCCGGAGGTGAAGACGGCTGGATTGGAATCATGGCCGCTGGTTCGGACAGTATTTCGCCTCGTTCGTTCAATTGGCCAGACATCCCCCCTGACATCGTTTCTCTGGACGGCGACATCAATGGTGGCTGGTTGATTGTGGAGGACGGCCCCACCCGCTCGGTTCACACTTGGTCGGGCTTGAATGTCAGTGATGGCGCCACATATTCGATTTCAACCATCGTCATGGACGAAGTGGAGGTCGTGTCTGGTGGCGCACTGATCATTGGTCACGACATGGCGGGCAGCAATCCTGCACAAGGACAAGCTTCCTCCGAAGTTCTCCTCGATGCGGCGGGTGGTTCGGGGGCCTCGCCACAACTGGTCTTGCTGCACCGTGGTGCAGGCTCCCCATTCCATACAATCGTTCCAATGGATGATTCGTCATTCATCGCAATCGTCGGTGGTGGGGATGCGATTTATGGTGTGAGCGCAGACCGAAACGTCCACCGAATTGCCGGTTCTATAGGTGTTAGTACAATCGCGATTGATGGTGAAGGGATGCTTTGGTTCAAGGGTGACAATGGCCTCTCGACTCTGGAGATTGGCGATGCTAAACCGACGAATGTAGTCTTCCCAGATGCAGCCCCCAGTGATCTCACGACTGCCGGAAGTTCAGGCGATAACATCGTCATGTTCAGCGAGGACGGTTCCTCTCGAGTGACCATCGATCCAAGTGCACAGAATTCCCTGCTCAGAAGTCTCTCGCTTCTGGGGGATCTGATTCTGGTTCTCACCTTTGTTGCCTTCGCAGGATTCGGTGGTCATGCATTGCTGCGAAAGCACGATATCATTTGATTTCCCAATCCTCAAGCAATGATTCGTTCACGTAGTGAACGGCCGTTTTGTTCATAGGCCGCGGACTAGGTTGGTCGTGCCCATGGCCAAGGGACCGAGCATGCTCGACCAGTATGCGGAGATTAAGGCCGACCACCCCGACACCATCCTTTTCTTCCGAATGGGTGATTTCTACGAGATGTTCTACGATGATGCTGTTACAGCCTCCGAGGTCCTTGGAATCACGCTCACAAGCCGAGACAAAAGCAGCGATAACCCAGTTCCCATGGCCGGTGTCCCTTGGCACTCTGTTGAAGGTTATCTGCAACGAATGTTGAGGGCGGGATACAAGGTCACGTTGTGTGAGCAGGCTGAGGAATTGCAACCCGGGGAGAAGATTCTGCGGCGGGTCGTGACCCGTGTTTACACGCCTGGCTCTCTGTACGAAGAGGAATTGATTGGTGAAGATGGAAGCGCCCTGTTGGCTGCTGTTGTTCTCAAGGGAGACAGCCTTGGAATTGCCGTAATGGATCCTTCCAGTGGTCGCGCCTCATCCACCGAATTTGAGGGCGGTGATCGTTTTGAACGGCTTCATGATGAATTGCTCCGATGGGGGCCCAGAGAGGTTGTCATGCATGGTCGAGACGCCAAACATGAGGCCATGCTCCGCGTTCTTCGAGACATCGAAGGCTTGGTTCTCAGCATCCACGACTTGCCCAGCAAAGGTCGCTTGGAAGCTCTGCGAAATGTCTTGGAGATGAGTGATCTCGGCAGCCTTGACCTCGATGCCCGTCCCTTGGCCATGGAGGCCGCTGGCCTGGCAACCGGTTACTTGTCCAAACTCCATCTGGTCGATGCCGTTCCTTTGCGAGAGATTCACTTGGGTGCAGATTCGACCCATATGCTTCTGGACCAGACCACACTGCGAAATCTCGAACTGCTGCTGACCCTGTCCGGAGAGAAGAATGGCAGTTTGTTCCAGGCGATTGATGAGACACAGACTTGGATGGGTCGCCGCTTGCTCAAAGAATGGCTTCTGAGACCATTGATGAACACAGAACAGATTGCTGAACGCCATTCCGCTGTCGGCAGTCTGGTCAATGCGACGCGTCGGCTGAGAGAGATTCGAAACTCACTCAAAGCAATGCGAGATTTGGAACGTTTGTCGACACGACTGGCTTACAATCGAGCCAATGGACGTGACCTGTTGGCCATCTGCGATTGTCTCTCAAGGATGCCTGCCTTGCAATCATTGCTCCAGGAATCAGACGATGCTCTGCTCAATGCCTGTGCGGACGGATTGGTCGATCTTGAACCTCTCAAGGAGCGAATCGAAGAAACATTGCTTCCAGAGCAACCCGCCCTGATAAGAGAGGGTGGCTTGTTCAGACCGGGATACGATGAGAAATTGGATGACCTTCGAGCCAAGGCTGGAAAGGGAACAACTTGGCTGTCTGAACTGGAAGCGACGCAGCGGGAGCAATTGGACATCCCGAGCCTGAAGGTCAAGTACAATCGGCAATTCGGTTATTTCATCGAGGTCACCAACACTCATCTCGACAAGGTGCCCGAAGATTGGATTCGTCGCCAGACGATGACCAATGCCCAGCGTTACGTCACGACTGAACTCAAAGAATGGGAAGAGATCATTCTGACAGCAGACAGTCGGGCCAACGCGATTGAATTCAAACTATTCTGCACACTCCGCGACGAAGTCAAAGCGGTGACTTCTACACTCTCTGCCATCGCTAGGAAAGTGTCCACGGTCGATGTCCTCGCATCCTTTGCACATCATGCACGTCAACGTTCATGGTGCCGTCCGGAAATCTTGGACAGCGACCGCCTCGACATCTCAGGGGCCCGTCATCCTGTCCTTGAGGCCGATGGACGATTCGTTCCGAACGACGTCAGGTTCGATGCCAAACGCCGCTTCCTACTGCTGACAGGACCGAACATGGGTGGGAAATCGACCTATCTTCGAACCTGCGCTCTGATTTCCATTTTGGCCCAAGCGGGCTCATACGTTCCAGCGAGCAAAGCTCGCATCGGTTTGGTTGATCGAGTATTCACCCGCGTCGGTGCGCACGATGACCTTCGCCGGGGTCGCTCGACATTCATGATGGAGATGATTGAGGTGGCCCACATCCTTCGCAGAGCCACACCGAACAGTCTGGTCTTACTCGATGAGATCGGCCGAGGAACATCGACGTTCGATGGCCTAGCCATCGCTTGGTCGGTGACTGAAGACATCGCACGTCGGATTGGATGTCGCACTTTGTTCGCCACCCATTATCATCAGTTGGTGGGCCTCGCTGAAGAAGTGCCAGGACTCTACAACATCCACGTCCAAGTTGCGGATTCAGACGGTGAGATTGCCTTCTTGCACACGGTTGCTGAAGGGCCGTGTGATGATTCATACGGTGTTCAAGTGGCTGGACTTGCAGGTTTACCCAGTCCAGTTGTCGAACGAGCCAGGGACTTGTTGCTGTTCCTTGAATCCCAAGCCCAAGGCGCACGAGCTGGAGAGGGCGGCGCACCTCTCTCTAGAGAGACTGGGCAATCCTCTCTCTTCGGTTGGAGTCAGAAACCTGCGCCAGCCCGCATCGTCGAGAAAGAATCTGAAATTGAGAAGCGCCTTTCTGAGATTGATCCAGATATGTTGAGTCCTCGGGATGCGATGGACCTCATCTACGAATTGCGTGGAATGCTGCAGGGAACGCACGAGTGGTTGGAGGAGTGACATGGCTGTCACGACAGAGAATCGTCGCCCCATCCAACAGTTGGATGATGACACCATCGGCCACATCGCCGCTGGTGAAGTGGTCGAACGTCCCGCTCAAGTGGTCAAGGAATTGGTCGAGAACAGCATCGATGCTGGTGCCTCCCGGATTCGGGTCGAGATTGAACGCGGTGGTTTCGATCGAATCTCTGTCATCGATGATGGGGGGGGAATTCCGGCCGATGAACTTGAATTGGCTGTGACTCGACATGTGACCAGCAAACTTGCGACGGCCAACGATCTCAGTGCCATACACACGCTTGGATTTCGCGGCGAAGCATTGGCCAGCATCGGCATGGTCAGCGGTCTCAGTGTGGCCAGTCGCACAGAGAATTCCGAGGGCATGCGAATCGGTGTCGATGATGGTGCGAAGAAACCATTGGAGCCAGCTGGAATCGCACCTGGTACGGTCATCGAAGTTTGCAATCTGTTCGCCAATATCCCTGCCCGTCTCTCCTTCCAGAAACGTCCCTCTACAGAATCTGCCGCCATCGTTGACATCGTGGTCTCACAGGCTCTTTGCAACCCGACCATCGGTTTCACTGTGAGTGTGGACGGTCGCAATGTCCTTGAGACACCACCCGGCGTCCAGATGTCCGATCGCCTCTTCGATCTCATTGGCGCTCCCGCAGAACGACTGGTGTCTCTGCAATGCTCAGATGAGGATGCCGAAGCCCCTGGAGATGAGCAATGGTCCGGTTGGATTTCTCCACCTGACCTCACGCGTTCCAAAAGCGATGAGATTCATGTCATCATCAATGGTCGCCCCGTCGCAGCATCGCCCTTCAATCAGGCGATTCGCAGAGGCTACCACACACGCTTGATGGTGGGTCGACACCCCATCTGTGTACTCAGACTGAATTTACCCTCCGATGAGGTTGATGTCAATGTTCATCCGACCAAACGGGAAGTTCGATTGAAACATTCTTGGCGTGTACTCGAACGACTTGAGCGGGCGATTAAGCACACGTTATTGCAGTTGCCAACCGGTTCGATGACGCCGGATTCCAGTCCGATTGAGGCCGTCTCTTCTCTGGTTGATTCACCGGTGCAATCCGATGCACCACTCCCTGTTTGGGCCGAAACTGCCCAGAGCCGAATCACCTATGCCGGCCCCGTCGAGAAGGTCGTGTCCAAACCCGAGATTAAGGTGAGTGAATCCCCACTTACACAAACGACCCTCCCGAACTTGGGCATCGAAGAGATTGCCCCAGCCCTTTCGAGTGCAGAACGCGACCTGCATCGTTGGTGCTCCGGTGATGAGAGTGTGTCGCCGCTGAATGAACCTGAGGCGAGCCCACTCGATCTTGAAGTCACAGATGTGCCAGAGATGGTCCCACTGTCTCAATTCGCCGATTCCTACATCCTCGCCCAAGGGGCGGATGAATTGTTCATCATCGATCAGCATGCCCTCCATGAGCGGGTTCGCTACGAGCGCCTGAGAGACGACCTGGCTTCTTGGGAGAGTCAGGAACTCGTTTCTGCTCTTCCACTGGCTTTGGGCACAGCAAAATCGGAGATTCTGCGTGGAAATGAAATGCGATTGAACGAACTCGGATTCGGCTTTGATTCTGAACTCAATCTCACAGCAGTTCCGCAGATTCTGCTTGGAAGCGACAAACTCGAAGGCTTCCTCTCCGATGTGTTGTCTGAACTTGAAACCGGAGCCCAACACCTCGACACTGTCGAGAGCCTCGCCGATGAAGTGGCTTTCATGAAATCCTGTCGTGGCGCGGTCAAGGCCAATCAGAAACTCTCACTCCCTGAGATGAGGCGCCTTCTCTCGGACATGCAAACCATCGACAATCCATGGGCCTGTGTTCACGGAAGGCCCACCGTGCTGCGAATGAGTCTTGACCGCCTGGATGGACACTTCGGCCGTCATGGCTGAATGAAGTTGAGGAATTCTGGGAACGACACCTCGTGCAATCTCTCTCCTTCAATCTCAGCGCCGACCTTGGTTGCCAGGATTACTGCCGTCATTTGCATTCGATGATCGCCGAATGTGGGTACGGGGTGAGGGGGGGCGGTCGGATGCTGGCCTCGAGGGATTCTCAATCCATCAGATGTGCCTTCAACCTCGATGGAGAATGTCGACAACATCTCCACTGTACGTCCAATCCGATTCGATTCCTTGTACTGGGCGTGACTTGCACCCACGATTTCTCCCCCTCCACCAATCGCCATTGCCGCGGCGAGAGGCGTAATCAGATCATTCGCATCCCTCAGGTCAATCGTGAGTGAATCGTTGAGATTCAATCCCTGCAGAACTTCTGCTCCGATTGAATCCTCAACGTCTACATCGGGCCATTCAACCGTTGTATCGTGGAGAATCTCGTACAACTTCCAAAAGGCGATATGAGATGCATCGGATGGAATCTGCACATGATTCGGTGGTTCGCATCTCCATGGCCTCAAGATCGAGTCGTCAATGCTGTTCGGCGAACCACATCTGGCTGCCAGAGAAAAAGAGAGTTCGGCGTGCCTTCGACTCACGAGTTTCCCTTCTTTGGTCAGATTCAGCGATTTTCTTCTTGCAGGCATCGATAGGACGAGAGCCGACAGATGTTGACTGGTCTTGCTTACATCCAGGGTCAGTGAATCCAGAGTGATTGGACCTTTGATTCTCATCGGTAAATTTCGATTATCCGAATCAAACTTGACATCGATTCCAAGGGATTTCCAATAATTTCGACTGATTCTGAACCCAAGGGTCGCATCTCCATCGACGACAATCCATTCACCAATCCGTGTGGCGGCGACCGTAAGCAATCGAAGTGCTGTTCCTGAGTTGCGGAAATCGAGTGCCATACTCGGAATCTTGAATCCGTTCACACCGACTCCGTGCACGATCCAAGTATCATTTTCAACCTCGATTCCAACACCCAGTTGAATCAGTGCATCGCGCATTGCGCAGGCATCTTGAGAAGCACCCTCAATCCCGTGAATCTCGACTGAATTCTCACCTTGAGATGCCAACAACAGCCATCGAATCAGGTGACTCTTGGATGGAGGCAAGCCTCCCATTGTGACCAATGAAATCGTTACTGGAACCGATAGAATCCCATGCTGTGCCGGCGAATCCACAACCTGCGGACTCAGGCTGACCCCATCATTCCGTCGCTGGCAGGGGTATGGCCGCCAACTCGGTTAACCCCGATGTACCCTGAGCCCGGACGAAAATGGTCCATCCTCCATCTTCCGTCCCCGCAGCTGTGGCATTGATGACGAAATAATCCCCTCGATTCACAGTGAACGAGGCATCTCGATCGTGGAAAGTCACGGTCTCGCCAACAGAACCGTAGACATCGGCATCGTTGACATGTCCCGTAATGCTCGTGGCATTGACACCTGCAGGAGGTACGATTGAGAAAGATACACTGGAAGTGTGAAGGTTCTGCGATAATTCGGTGAATCGAACCACTTGGAATCCATTGTCCAAGGCCCTGACACTCATGGTTGCATAGGGCGCCCCTTTATCGGGTGCTGCGATTGCATCATCGACCATTAGATAGACCGCACTGGCCAATAGAACGGTGATTGCCATCAGCAGAACGGTTGCAATCACGGGGCTCACCGCCCCATCCTCGCAGACCCGCTCGCGCCTCATCGGCCACCGAAGGTGGCCTGTAACGTGTAAATACACCGGCAAAGAACCCGAGAAAGAAGGCCAGAGTTGAACTCAACTGCCGACCCGGGTCTCTTTGTTCTTGAGTCGAAGGCCCTTGTAGCTGCACTTGCGGCAACGCTTGGCACGCAGTGCATTCCGTGCATTGCACTTCATGCAGATCCTCACACCGAGTAGGCGTGCTTCAGCCTCTGGGAATCGTGCCATGGGCCCGCCGACCTGCTCCCCCTATTTAATCGGCGTGGAAATCAAGCGCCCCCGTAGGGGGCGGCTGCACCGTCATCGTCTTGGTTCGTGAACGCTTCCATCGTTTTGGTCCCATGCGACTTGAGAGACTCTCTGGAATTCACCACGATTCGGCCTGTATCGTCGTCTCGGGTACGGAATCGACTGTCATCATCGATTCTGGGACATCTTGGTATCAATCGAATCTGGTCGAACGGTTGAATCCTCACCTTGAAGGTCGCGCCCCCCTCGCTGCCATCCTTCTGACGCACCGACATTTCGATTCATGTGGCGCTGCCCCTCATCTCGCACAGTATTTCGATGTGACGATCAAGGTTCACGAAGACGCGGTTGCACCCCTTGCCGGTGGTGATATGTTCACCACTTGGGCCAGTCGTTATGATTCCGACATGCCGCCCATTGATGCCGAGGGATTCTCAGAAGGTGAGGAGATTTCGCTTGGCGATGTCACTCTGTCTGTACTGCATACGCCAGGACACACGATGGACGCTTGTTGCTTCCACATTCCTGAGAAAGATGCCGTCATCTGTGGTGATCTCGTGCCTGCGGCCGGTCATCCCTCTCGTGCCGATATGCCCACAGGAAATCTCATCCAAATGAAAGGTAGTCTGGAGAGGGTCCGGGACTTGTCTCCAAAACTCTTGATCTGTGGGAGGGGGGAAGCCATCTCTGGTTCGGATGCCTGTGCAGAGGTTCTCAAGAAACACATCGAATCGGTCGACCTTCGAATCGAGAGAGAAGGAAGATTGCCGAAAGATTGGCCCAAGCCGGCCGAAACTTGCCACTGGTTGACGCCCGAACCCGCATGGTCATTTTGAGATTGTCAAATTCAACATTGATCGATTCCGGGATTGTTGATTACCAGTTCTCTCTCTCGTCATCCTTCTTTTCCTTCTTGTAATGACGATAGTGGGGTTTGCAGATTGAGAGTCGGCGAGCTTGTCCGACCAATTCTCCATCCTCCCAGACCTCGGAGAGATTGTCCTTCGCGATGCTGCGACCACCATGGCTCTTGTCCGCCCAATTCTTGCAGTCTTTGATCGCGCATGGCTTTTCACCATCACCCAATACCTTGCTTCGGCGCTTTCGCCCCTTCTCTTTACCAGATCCTTGCTGGCCTTTGCGTTTATTCGCCTTGAAGCCCATGACGTCCACTCCTTGGCACTCCTACTTGACCCCGTCGATATTCATCGTTCAATCGTCGCTTCTCGATCGGGGCCCACGCCGACACTGACAATCGGGAATCCGAGCAAGCTCTCAATCCTCTCGACATAGGCACGTGCGTTCTCAGGCAGCGCTGCAAATCCAGTTCCATCACGCGCTGCAGTGCGGGCGAGTTCTAACCATTCTTCCAGAGAGAGTGCCTCGAATCCGGGCACGGATTCATACACAGGTTCGCATCGAGCAAGCCGACCGATGTCGGCGGGAATCTCGTGGCAGGGTTGACCATCGATGGTGTAACCAACACAGATATTGAGTTCTGATATCCCTCCAAGTACATCGAGCTTGGTCAGTGTCACACCGTCGAAGCCATTCATTCGGTGCGCGTGTCGCAGGACGACGAGGTCGAGCCACCCACAGCGTCGAGGTCGGCCGGTCGTGGTGCCAAATTCATGCCCCACATCTGCCATGTGTTTTCCATCGGCATCCACCATGCCCTTGCCATCATACAATTCGGTGGGGAAGGGGCCTTCTCCTACGCGCGTAGTGTATGCTTTGACCACCCCGTATGTTCTCTCGACATGTCCAGGATGGATTCCAGCACCATGCGTTGCGTTGCCTCGGCCTGTGACCGAGGATGTCACGAAAGGGTATGTCCCTTGATCGATGTCGAGCAAGCAACCCTGGGCACCTTCCAAGAGAACGTTCTCACCCTGTTTGAGCGCCATGTCGAGCATGAGTCCTGTGGGTGCGACTGCAGGGCCGAAGCGTTGCCAGATCCATGCCAAGTCGAGGGCCAGAGACTGGGGTGTAATCTCTCCATGCAGACTCGCTTGTCGGGAAATGGTGTTCCAACCCACGGGGTCGTCTTCTGATGGTTCAGTATCTTTGATGCCGAACAAATCGAGTCGCGCATTCATTCGGTTCGCGGCATAGGTCAGCCACTCAGGATCTGCCATTCGAGAAGGGATGTCACAGAAGCGAATGCCAACCCGCTCGATTTTGTCGCCATAGGTGGGGCCGATTCCTCGCTTCGTGGTACCAATCTTCGTATCTGTACCATCGATTCGACGATGGAAAGGGAGATTGACATGAGCCCGTTCACTGATCCACAGGCGAGTCCCTTCAGGGCGTTCATTGCCAAAGGCATACCAGTCTTCGAGTTCCTTCTCAAGTGTCCAAGGGTCGATGACCATGCCATCTCCGAGAACGAGTTGACAGTCAGGATAGGTGATGCCACTGGGCAGATGATTCAGTTTCAGTGTACGATCACCGATGACAATCGTGTGCCCAGCATTGTTGCCGCCCTGGAAGCGGGCCACCCAACTGGCTTCACTTGCGAGTTGGTCGACCATCTTGCCTTTGCCCTCGTCACCCCACTGTGCACCAAGCACCACCGTGGCGGGCATGATTGTCGCGCATTGCCGGCCATTGATGAACCTGCCCACTGGGAAAATGGCATTTTGCAGTCGAACAGTGATGCATCTATGCGATCACTTTAAGGTCGATATCCTCTATCTTATTTTACGTACTAGGCACATCACCTTCGGGGCGTGATAAATCCCACTGAACGGGGGATTGCTCTGGAGGTCGAGAACTGTCATCCAGACGAAGAGTTTAAGTACTACCGCGTACACATGTTAACCCCGAGTTGAGTAATATGGTTGAAGAGAGAGCAGATGAAGAGAGAGCAGATTCAGAGAGTCAGAAGACGAATTCACGAAAGTCCCCCATCGGCGCAGGACGTCCGTCCCAGCGTCGAACCGTGGGTCAAACCACACCGTGCAAGGACTGTGGAGCCACCGAGTGGGACGAAGACGAGGTCCGTGGCGAGACCTACTGTGTCGCCTGTGGCAACGTTGCTGAGGAGAACGCCATTGACCTTGGTGCAGAATGGACCAACTACTCCGATGGCGCGGATCGCTCCCGAGTGGGCGCTCCATCCCGTGAGTCTCTTTCCGACAAGGGCCTCAACACATCCATCTCACGCAGCGACATCTCCGGCGCGGGTGCACGACGTCATGGCATCAAGGGAAGCGACGCCAAGCATTGGCGACGTCGAGCGTTGATTGACGAACGTAGCAAGACTCGTTCCTCGCGCGCGCGTAACCTCACCCAGGCCATGCAGTTCATCCGTGACCGCGGCAAACTCCCACCTGCTTTGGTTGAGGAAGCAGCTCGACTCTATCGCCATGCTGCTGAAGAGGGCATCGTCACGGGTCGAAGCATCCGTGGTGTCTCTGCAGCCTGTGTCTATCTCGCTGCACGTCAAGCAAAACTGCCTCGAAAGATCGAAGATATTGCCGAATCCTTCGACATGACAGGAGAGATGGGTCTCAAGGAACTCAAGCGAACCATTCGTTTGGCCGCACGTTGCCTCAACGCCCACCACGTCACTGGACCTGGAGAGTATCTC
>CAXEUI010000009.1:0-12927 GCA_963999335.1 uncultured Candidatus Poseidoniales archaeon | reverse complement strand
GACCCCCCCTTCCTCCTTCGCATCGGAAAGAGCGGATTGAATTCTCGTTCCTGGTATTGCGTCCTTTTCGTTATACCATTGAGGTGTGTCCCTGCCCCAAGCCCGTTCGTAGGCGGAATCGGCGGAGGGTTGGCTGATGGTACTTCGCGCTGCGGGCTGTTCCCAAGGTTGTGACCAACTGTCGAGTTTCTGTTGTTGTGTCCATTCATCACTCTCAGAACGCACGGTTTGCAATGAGTCTCGAGCCCGATCCAACAATCCTCGTCCAGCTTGATCTGCTGGACTGTCCGTCGAGAACGATTCTGTTGCAGGCAATGAAGTCACAGTGGATGTGGTTTCTGTCGGCATCGGTTCAGGAATTTCTCCTGCACTTCCATGATACATCGCCTTGAGCGCTTGCTCTAGATCTGCTTCATCGAAGATTCCAATCTCTGGCAATATCTCAGCCTCTTCAACGCGTTCTGCTTGAATGGCCGCAGTCTCAACTTTGACTGCTTCTAATGGTGAAATTGAAGGGAAATTTGGATGGAGTTGAATCTCCTCCAAACCTTCTCTCGCTTCTTCCAATGTCTTTCCTTCACAGAGACGATTAATCATCATTTGAGTTCGTAATAGAAGGCTATCAGGGCCATGTAGGATATGTCGATCGCCCTGCTTTGTATCGATACAAAGCGTTGGTTTGCGCCCCAACAACCATCCGAATATGGTAATCGCTCCAATGGCAAGTGCATAGATCTGAATCGGACCTGAGAGCACCCTTGCCGCCAGAATCAGAGTGATGAACCCCATCCATGTCAAACCCTGAGGAATCACTGGAATGTGATGGTGACGAACGCGTCGAATCGTTTCGATGTCGAGACGAAGACCCTTTCCGTCACGACGTTCTAAGAGAAGCGATTTTTCGTTCAAGAGACCCTTGATGCCTCCGCCTACTCCGGCCAGCCTGAACGTTGTGAGGATTTCGTGCCCACGCTGCTCAGGCTGAACCCCAAAAGGTCCTTCCTGTTGATGCATCCCAAATAGTCCAGCGCTAACTGCTGCTTATACAGTTTATCGCCAATCATCACCGCAAGACCCACAGTTTTAGGGTCTTCTTCTCACGCGAGCGCGATGCTTTGTGCGACGCCCATTATTCGCATATTCCCAGCATCCAATTGGGCAATGATTACGGGCGCAGCACCACGATTTTGAATCCAAAGTGGCTGCTCCCATTCAACGGTGATATTATCCCCCTCAACTTGGATTATACGCCCCACCTGAAACTGTAAATCAACCGCAGCGTGTACAATGTCACCTTTGTTGAGTTCACGTTTTTGAAATGGGGCTCGTAAAAGGGTGAATTTGGAGCCATTGTGAGAAGTAAGTGCGTTTTCATCTGCAAGGGTCAGTATGCATCCTCGATGAAGCGCTTCCTCTCTTAGATTGCGAAGAGCCACACCCACTCGATCCCCGGCGATGCTTTGTTCTACATCATCATCCATGACCTGCAAACTACGTGCAATACCAGTCTCCTGAGCTGGAAGAACGTGAATCTCATCATGTTTGGATACAGTTCCTGCCTGCACGTAACCAATCGCGACCAAACCCACACCCTTGACATTGAAATGCTGATCAATCGGGATGACCAGAGGTTCATTCTCATCCCCTGTACTCAGGGTTGAGAGCAACGAATCACGGAGCGTATGTTCATCGGGTACTTCCTCATGCAATATCCAACCTGCAAGGCCCGCCTGATCAAGGATTACGCGCACCTGTTCCGGGTCGACCCAGACCCCTTCTTCTGGTGAGATGATTGCATGCCCCATTGCGATATTCGCAGCTCCGAAAGCGACGAGCACTTCTCCAAGTGCCGCATCCACCTTGGCAATCTCTACAATGCCTGCTTTCGCAACATTGAGGACGCTGAGCAAGGGTCGAAGTCGCTCCGGGTGGCGAAGTGGCCTCAACAATGAGAGGATACGTGTTTGGCCGTCCACGACTTCTTTGTGGACATAGGATTCAATATCGCGAACATCCCCTTTCTTTGCCAGTTTTCTAGCGAATTCTTCTGAGCCGACGAAGGCGACGTTCAGTACGGGCATGGTCTCCACCCGTCCATTCGATGGTTACTGCCCTGCGATCTTCATGGCATCTCTCGCTGCCTGAGCCAAATTCCACATCCTTTGCTCCTCTTCGCCATTTGGAGTGAACTGTGGGATTGGAATGGGTTTCATCTCAGAATCGATGGCGACCATGAAGAAGAAACCCGAACAGATTTCTTCAGTCACCCATTCACTTCGGTCCAATCGTTTTGCAACGACATGTACTCCCGCGGTGTGTGTACTCGTGTGCACCACTCGAGCCGTGGTTTCGATGAGATCGCCTTGATATGCCGGCCTTCTGAATTTCAACGCATCCACCGATACAGTCACGAATTCACGGTGCGCGAATTTACTCGAAACCATGCCGGCCGCCGTATCCATGATGCTCATCAATCGGCCGCCGAAGAGCGTATTGTATGCATTCGTATCTTGGGGAAACACCTCATCGATTTTGGTCACAGGTTCGGTCGAGTAGGGGCCGGACATGTCTCTCTCCAAATCTTGGGCGACGCCCCTCCCTCTTGAGGCTGTCACCCCGTTTTCCTCGACCCATCCCATTATGGGGGTCAAGCAACACGCAGGACCATGGACAACGCCCCCATTTGCGTGGCTCTGGTTTCAGGGGGAATCGATTCCCCCGTCGCCGTCGCCCGAATGGTTCGCTCTGGTTGGCACATCGTCCCTGTTCATTGTTCGCAGGAGCCCATCACCGGTAGTGAGGCCGAAGACAAGACCGCTGCGAGTCTATCACATTTGATTGATCATCTTGAATCAAGCGGATTCATTGACTCGAATCTACGCGTTGTCACCGTGGGAGACACTCTTGCTAAATTCACTGAACCGGAGGCACACAGGGATTATTTTGTCCACATGAAACGCCTCTTCAATGCCATCGGAAGTTCGATTGCCTCGGAAGTCGGTGCAACAGCGATTCTGACCGGAGAGAATCTTGGCCAAGTCAGCAGCCAAACGCTTGGGAATCTAGGTGCAGTAGAGGAGGCCAGCAGCGTGCGAATTATGCGTCCTCTACTTGGATTGGATAAGCAAGAAATTATTGATGAAGCGCGTGAATTGGGAACCTATGACATCGCCGCGGGACCTGAACTGTGTGACGCACTTGGGCCAGACCGACCGACCACCGTCGCGAACTTGAATCGCTTGCGTCGAAATGAGAACGTGCAAGGCGGACTTGATGAATTGACCCAGGATTGCCTAAAATCGTTGAGAATACGTTCTTTGTGTCCCGCATAATTCTCTTTTTGGCCCCCTACGGGGCCAACCAGCGAATCATGAGTGTTATATGCGGGCCTTGAGTGGCCAACGTAGAACCACTACGTGGTTTATCCTGGATGTGACATGATATGACAACCCGAACGCGTACGTTATCGCTGGCCATGATTTGCTTGATGGTATTCTCGACCACCTTGGTACATGCTGCTACGATTAGCACATTTGCAAATGGTAATTCCGAAGTCGATGTAGAACTCCGAAATCAAGGGATATGGGGCGATGATTTGACGGCTGGAATCAGTATGCCAGCGGGTGAAACGGTCAATTCGGCCGGTCTTATCGTCGGAACAGATTATGCTGAGCATAATGATACCCAGAGCATTGACAGTTCTCTCGTTGCGAATGGAGAGATCTGGAACCCAATGTTCAACGGCGGTATGACGCAATTCTCTTCAAGCACCGATTTCACGTACACCGAAGAATATCTGAAACTCACCAGTCAGGGTTACAATGCTGATTTTGAATCTCATCCCGAGGGTTGGACTGCCGGTCCTGAACAAGGCCTCCCCCCGTTGTCGGCCAACTGGGGACACTCACACCAAGAGAACAATATGCTCGCACAGGGTTGTGGGATTGGTGATTGGTGTTGGGGTACGGATTTCGAAAATCCAGATTACACCGCCAACCTCCCTGGTGGTGGAGAATACAATATGGTTCTCACCAGTGCCTCTTTCTTCGTTCATCCCGGGAAGGCAGATCTCTCCTTCCGCAGTTTCCATTCGCTGTACTATCGAGAAGCTGGAACCAACCAATACTACTACGATGATTGTGCTTATGTTGCCGTGAAGAATTCTACGAACAATGTTGATTTCCAAAATGCCAAATTCGTGCCGTTCGATATCGGGGCGACCACAGGTGTCTCTTCAGGTGATGGTTTGTATCAACTGGGAACGGCCACAAACCAAGTTCCTACTGCTCGATGCAATTACCTTGGCACCGATGGCCCTGCCACGGGTAGTTACGTCCTTGGTGGGAATGGCACAACAACTTCGACTGGCTCAGGTGGGTGGTCTGACATCCGAATCGACCTTTCTACGCACGCAGGTCGATGGGTGAAACTTCTCTTTATTCACGAAGCCAATCCTCGATCTGGTGCATTCCCCGCTTCAATGATGAATGCTGGCTGGTATATCGATGGCGTTCGTGTCGGCGATCCTCTGCCTGCTCAGGCAGATGTCATCCTGAGTTCATTCGCACCTCAATCAACCGGTCAAGCGGGATTCCCTGATGGCTATGGTTTGCTCAATCTTGAATTGAAAAAATCTGCATCTGCTGATTTCGGCGTTGATATTCTGCAGGCCGGAACGGGCAATGTCGTTGTGGATCGAAATGGCGACCCGATGACGAATCTTCAGGGCAGCCTGATTGAATTGTGGGACATCAATGCAGATACTTATCCCCTGATTGATTTAAAATTCACATTCGGCTCGGGTTTGGGAAGACTGTCCACCCCAATCTTGTATGGCTTCCAATTGGGGACCATGATTGGAACCAATTTCAATAACACTGATGGCGTATTCTGGGATCGTGGAACATACAGTGGAGACAAATGGAGCTCGGCCTTTAGCGAAGGATCGAATTTGGGGCTTCAGCCCGCGATTACTGATGTTTCTTACACCCCTACAGTCGTTCGGATGGATTTCTCAATGCCCATCGTTGCCATGAAACCCATTATTGTCGACAATTGTGGTGGCCCCAATTTCATCACGAGCTTGAGTTTGAACGCCGATGGACACGATCTTCAATTGACGAACAACCAATGGACAGACTTCACCTCTCCCAGTTTCACTGTGGGCGCGCTTGCGAACTACACATCCTTCTGTGAGGTTTATTCATTCCATATAGAATTCCGTTTTGCACATCACTCTCGTGGCATCACCATCGATGTTGCTGCAGATGGTGATATTGAATGGGGAATGACCGATTCAGCATTTGGTCGATTCGGTCGTCAAGATATGTTCCGATCTGGCGTCGTCAATGGAGTGAACGAAGGCTCTTCAGAGAGGACAATTTCTCTGGATGTCAGTCTTCATGGAGAGGGGGCTCCCTTCCTTCTGCCGAAAGGTGCGACGGTGCATTATGCAGAGTTCAATTACGAGAACAACAACGTGGGCCCATTCGATTTGTCGTTAATCAGCGGAACTCAAGAGGTTTCGATGGGCACGATTGACGAGGGGTCAAATCTCTACCCGTCGCCTTGGAGTCCCTTGGTAGGCATACAAGACACCATCCAAAGTTTGCTCGACAATCCGTTGGTGCCCGTTGCATGGGTGGATGGATTCGGCAATGAATGGTGCTTGTTCCGTCTCAGCATCGACGGCAACATGGCAACAACAGGATCCAGCATCACTTTCCGCGATTTGGATATTATCTATGACTGGGAACGTGCAATCAGTGGTTCAAACAACATTGCGCGCGAACTCAATCAGGGCGTCGCTCTGGCAAGCAGTGGTGGCTCCTCTGGCGACGTCATGGTTCCCCTACGAATCGTCGGCGGTTCCGGTGGTTCAATTTCCCTGTCCTCGCTTTCGATTTCAACCACGAGTGGTTACGATTCCACATACGACGACGGTGGAATCACTGGAATGTATCCGAATGGAGACATCATCGAGATTGTGACCACTCACGATGTTAACGCCTCCACTGGCCAAACCTTGGGTGGTGCAAGTCTCCTGTTTGAAACCATGAACGGAAATATGGAGTTGCGTTGGGACTTGTCAAACGGCAGTTTCTGGGAAGAGAGTGACCCCGAGAACAACATCGATTTCATGTTCATGCAGTCTTTGGCAACCGACGCATCGACCGGTGGCAAGCAGCTCAACTGGCGCTTCCGTGTCAACCCCACATGGGAGGACACCCCAAATGTACGCTTGTACGCATCCGCGATTTCAAACACTGGAGTCAGTGGACTCCCCGCTGGGAATCTGATTGTTCCCGAAACCGGCAATGCTGTCGAGAACGATGCGGGAATCATCGACTTCCATCTGTTCAATCAAGGTGGTGTTGAACAAACCGATTTGAACAATGCTTTCTCAAGCAGCTCGATTTCGCTCGACTTCAACATCCGTTACGAAGATTTGGACGTTGCCCCCAATCCGAACAGTTACCTGATCAAGTTGCAGAAGCGCAACCAATCCGAAATCATGTTTGAGGAATGGTTGTTTGTGGATTCCACACCTGCGACCATCGATGCTGATTATTCATGGCAACCCACCTTGCCTGCATCCGAGGCTGGAATTGAGCAGTATCGATTGCTCGTATCCAACTATACAGATGGCGATTTGATTTGCCCACCAGAGAGTCTCAATCCGGACAGTGACTGCGCAGTTCGATTTACAATCACCCTCGATCCCTTCGCACCGCACTTTTTGAACGTCTCTGTATTCAGCCTGCAAGGAGATTGGCGGACCCTCAACGACGATACTTGGGTGAGGGCAAGCAACAATCAGCGGTTCAGAATTGCCGCTCAGGATCTACCCCTGGCCCCCGAGACATTGACCCTCAATTACTGGGTCGAGGCCTCGGACGACTGCGGTCTCGATGGTCTATGTCCTGGAGTGCCCTCATACATTAGTCCAGATACAGGTGAGATGGATCGCGAGGCTCAACTGAATGAATATTCTCAGATTGGTCTTACACGTCAGACAGAATCTGACACATCGTACTACCTCATCGATCACCCCTGTGAATGCATCAGTGATTATGCGAACAGTGGCATCGATCCACCCCAGATGGTCAGTTTGTACGTCTCTGGCTCCGACATCGGTGGCAATCCGATTGATGGTGGCGGCGCTGGCATCCACGAGGACATCGTCACTTACATCGCGATGGAAAGTCGCACGCCCTTGGTCGAGGCGTTCCACATTTCGGATTCGCATGGCACGATGTTGAATGAGAACAATCGTTCAGTCTACGCTGGGAACATCTACCACTTGCTGGTCGATGGAAAGGATGACAACGGTTGGCAAGACATCGAGACGATTCGAGTCACGATGAACCCCTCAATCTGCAACCCCGCTATGACGCAGACCTATGATCCGGACGGTTGTATCGAGATTATTTACTCGCCTCAGAATGACACAGCTTGGACCGAGAGTACTTGGATTGAGATTCTAGATGATTATGAGAACACTGGCATCAAGCCTCGTATGCTCACCCGCGAAGGAAATGTGTTGATTTCACCGTTCGAACAACAATTCACTCTTGATCTCCCCATTCGGATGGAATGGTCGATTCCGCTGTCATATGTGGGTGGTGTGAAGACTCCAGATATCGGTATGAAGGACAAGGATCTGAACAACAACGAAGTGCACATCAGTGCCTCAAGAAACCCACAGCGTTGGTCCTATTCAAGTGGGATTGAACTCGATACGACGACCTTCTCTGTGCAGGACACTTCTGGATTCCCAACCGCCGGTGTTGGCACCGCGTCTGGTGGATTCGTCTATCAGGGCGACATTTTGATCATCGATGGCCGATATGTGTTCAGTGCCGGGATGAACGATTTGATTTTCGTCAGTCCGGAGATTCCACTATCGCTGCGTGTGACCCGAACTCCACTCTATCCAGCAGGATTGCCGGACAGTGGTTATTCTCCAGCCCTCGTAGACGTGAATGAATATGAGTTTGAGAATGGCTCTTTCCAGTTGGTGGTTTCCGCTGCATCAGCCACAAACGAGTATAGTTACACGTTGGAATTGCTCGGTCTGCCCAATGGTGCAGTTGACAATACGCCCGCGCCTTCACGCTCATTCATCGTCAAGGTCGATGGTGACAGACCCGACGCTGTTTTCGGCTCATGGGACCTGTCCAATTCTATCACGGGTGAGACCATTGAAGGCAGCATCTCTTCATCCATCATGGATTGTCTTGATGCCGAGATTCTCATCGACGAACTGCAAGGTATGGACACTAATTCCGTATCGTTGAACTGGATGTTCTACAAGACTCAGGAAGTGGGTGGATTTGAGTACAATTGGACCGAATATCTGAACGTATTCGAAGACAGTCAGGGATGGGAGAGCACCCCCTTGTACCTTGAATCATCTCAAGGCCGAATTCGGGCGACATCGACCTGTTTCGACCTCTGGGATTCGACCCAACCTGTCCCTGGAGACATGGATAATGTGATTGTTAAGTTCTGGTTGACAGGACACGATTCTGCCGGTCAGACCATCAATGGTGCCGGTTCCTTCGGCAATTCAGTCAACAGTGGTGCGGGCACATACGAATTGGCTTACGAATCTGCCCAATTCACCGTTACACGCGTCGATATGTCCGTGGATCGACCCATGGCTGAGATGGACTTCGATCTCCTAATCGATTTCAAAAATGATGGGAACAAAGATGGTGTTCTAGAGATTCAGATTGTTACATGGATCAGTGGTGAAGCCAGTTCTCCGGTCAGTTACACCTGTCCATTCAGTGTCCAGCCTGGAGAGGACAACCGCTGGCGAATTTCGATGGAGCAATTCCCGAATCCTGCTACAAATGTCAGTTACGTCATTTTGGATATGAACAACGAAGAGATTGCTTCTATTCCAGCCTTCAATGTCGCGAAGTTCACTGAGGATGACGAAGGTGGAAACACGATGATGATGGTGGGCATTGCGGGCGTTGTTGTCCTTCTGATTGTCGCCTTTGTCGTTGTCCTTCTGGTTCTCAACCGTTCTGATGAAGATGACGAACTTGAGTACATCGAAGAGGATGATTTCCTGCCTGCAGGACAAGCGGTCGAACCCCTCCGAAGCCGTGGGCCACCCGCTACGCAGTCTAGCGAACGACGAGGTCCTCCTGGGGCCTCCCGTGCTCCACCTGCGGTAGCCAAGAGTCCGATGGACATTGCAAAGGAGAAGTTCCCATTCTGGGATGAACCCACGATTCAAGGATACCTAGACCAAGGCTGGACGATAGAGCAACTCGAAGAGTGGCTCGCCAGTCAAGAATGAGGTAGAACCGATGACCGATTCGGCGCCCTTGAGTTGGTCGCCAATCGAATGGGTGGACCCCTGTGGTGGCATCATCCGTTTGTGGCCCTTCTTGCCGAATGTCGTCCTGGCCGATTCTCTTCGTCGCACTGTCGGTGATTGGAATGGTTTGGCTTACCTTCTTCCAGATGATGAGTCTGAGATTTGGGATGATCAAGCAGAACAAGAGAAATCCTCTCCAGGAATCAACCGCGATGCCATCGCTTCAAGTGGCGGATCATTGGCCCGGATGATGATTGGTCAATCATCGATTGACTCGATTCAGACATGTCGCTTTCCTGATCCAGAGCCCCGCCGTCTCTTGCAAGCAGCACAGAGCCCGTCAGGAACTGGAAGCAGACCGGTATTCTTCGTTGAACCCGAAGATGAAGAATGGACGCAATGGGTCGAAGATTGCGCAGATGAGATGGTTCGATTACGCAATCTGACACGCTCTATTTTCAGTGGTCGAATTTGGAAGCGAACACTTCGAGAAGCCATGCGTTGTACAGCTCCCCCTGAATCGGTGCGTGATGATGCGAAGGCCCATGGTTTGGCTCAAGCCAGCGCGCTGGCTGCCGCTTGGTGGCATCGCTCGGAATCGATTCTTTCAACCGAACTGCAATCTCGCAGAGATTTACGTTTGGCTTCCCGCCTTCGAGGTGCCTTGGGTACTCTCTGCGGGGGACAGGTTGATGATGAAGATACACCTGTGCTACTCGTGCCAGTCATGCAGGCTTGGATGCCCAGCATCCATTCTGCACTGGAAAGTTCCCCATTACCAGAACATGTCGAGGAGGATGAAGAATGACCGAAGCACGTGTTGAGAATCAATTGTTCAGATTCACTCCCGCTTCTCCTCTAGACCCTCAACGCGTCGTCGATGAGATTGGAGGGAAGCGAAGTGGCCGCTACGTCACCCTCTCTCTGGTGGCTCCACGAGCAACACTATTGGTTGATGAAGACGGTCGAATCGTCGTTCATGGATGCCGAAAACAGAACCTTGCCCATCTCGCTGCCAAAGAGGTTCTACTGCGTCTTGGCGAGGCTGAATCAGGCATGACCTTTGAGGTGGGACCTGTGGTTGCCTCTTTCAATTTCGAGTCGACGGTCTCACTTGAAGGAGTCCCTGATCTCTACCCAGAGGCAGTCATGGATACTGAACTAGATTGTCTGAGAATCAACGACACTCGACATGAGATTAAGATGCTGTTGTTCCGCAACGGCCGTGGAATTGCTACTGAAGCCCGGCATGGCAAATTGGTCTCGATGGCGGCTCGTCGATGGAAGCAGCGACTTTCCGATGAGAATCTATTGGGTTGATGACATGGCAATCGTCGAGGGTCGTTGGACCGGCCCCATCTGGGATACCCATCTTCATCTGGACATCAGTGGTCGAGGGATCGCTGCGGCGCATGACTTCGCGAATGCTGGAGGCACCCATCTCTGTTTGGTTCACAAGCCCGGATTTCCCTACAAACTCCCGGAATCGCTTGACGCTGTCAAACAAGCCTACATCGGCACATTGGACATGGCAGATGCGGTTCGTCGAGAGGTTGGAATCGATGTTCGAGTGATTCTTGGCCCCCATCCGGTTGTCTGGGAGAAACAGATTCACACTCTGGGCATGGAGGATGCAACCCAACTTCACATCGATTCGGTCTCACTGGCATTGGAACATTGTGCTGAAGGTGAGGCCGTTGCCTTGGGTGAAGTCGGCCGTCCACATTATCCCGTGTCAGGTGATATTTGGGATGCTTCCAATGAACAATTGGAGACGGTCATGCACATGGCCTCACAGGCTGGTGTGCCCATTCAGTTACACGTCGAGGACCATGGGGCTCAAACGAATATGGAACTGGCTGCAATCTGCGATCGTTCCGGTTTGGAACGGTCACGTGCGGTTCACCATTATGCGCCATCCGATGTCAGTGCAGCGTTCACACATGGATTGTCATCATCGGTCAGCATGGGCAAAGATAGCTTGGCCAGACTTCTGGAAACACATCGTGATTGTTCTTCGACTTGGACCATGGAGACTGACTATCTGGATGACCCATCTCGTCCGGGAGCAGTTCTTGGCCCGAAAACGGTACCGAAACGAACCCACGCACTTGTTTCATTACTGCTTGAAATCGAAAATCCAGAACAGGTTGCTGAATTGATGAACCATGTGCAATATGTCTGGCCTAGCGCACTATATGGCGAATTTGACCCGTAGGGTCACTTTTGAGGGGCACCCTCAAAACCTGTCGGCTGTCGAAGCCCACAGCCCGAAGGGCTGAAAGTGGTTTCATGTTGCAACTTGAAGGAAAAACTGCACTGGTGTTCGGCGTTGCTTCTGAGGATTCAATCGCTTGGGCAATCTGCAATCGATTGGCGCAAGCCGGATGTAAACTCATTCTCGGATATCAGAAGCGATTCATGAGCCGCGTTTTCCAACTCAAGGACAAACTTGAGGCCATTGAGGCATTCTATCCAATCGATGTCGCTACCGAAGAGGCCACGGCCGAATTCTTTCATGATTGGCAAGAAGCCGCGCCTGAATCAAAGGCTGACATCATCATCCATGCCATCGGATTCGCGCCGAAGGAATGTTTCGATCGACATATGCTGTTCGTCGAAGAGGACCCCATCAATCTCGCCATGACGATTTCGGCCCATTCCTTGCAACGAGTGATGCGCCATGCCCTCCCTCATCTAGCCCCGAATTCCTCGACGATCACCTTCACTTATGCCGCCAGCACCCGTTACGTTCCGAATTATGGTGTCATGAGCATCGCCAAGGCCGCTCTGGAGGCCTGGGTCCGTGAATTGGCCATGCGGGTCGGGGAGGACGGGCATCGGGTCAATGCCATCTCCTCGGGACCCATCCGAACGCTGGCCGCGAGCGGCATACCCGGTTTCGACGACATCCTGAATCATGTCGAACGCAATTCACCCCTGCGTCGCAATGTCAACCAAGACGACGTTGCGGGTTGTGCAGTTTGGCTCTCCAGCCCGCTTGGCTCCGGCGTGACAGGGCAAGTAATCCACGTCGATGCTGGGTACTCCAGCACGATGGTTCCGGACAGCATCAGTGACTGAGGCGAGATATTGACAATCCTTGATGAAAATCCACAGGACCCGTTTGAACCGATTGCTGTCATCGGTGTGGCGACGCTGTTGCCCGATGCTCCGAATGTTCCAGCATTTTGGGAGAACATCTTGTCAGCGAAAGTCTCACTCAAGGAAGTCCCCGATAATCGCTGGATAACCTCCGATTTCTGGGTTGAAGGTGGGCCGAAGAATGTCGATGAGAACAAGACCTATTCGAAAATAGGCGGTTGGGTGGGTGGGAGACAGCCGCCAACCCAATGCCGCAGTTTGGGCAAAAACACATTTAAATGTACGGGCAGAGGCCCGCATTGGTTCGCCCTTATAAGGCCTGATTCAGCGCGAGAGCGCGTTGCTGACCCGTCTTCGCGAGGAGATGGGAAAGGTGATCGTGGTGCTTGGTTGGACTGGTTTTTCATATCTATTGACAAGAGCGATCGAGACATTGGGCAAGTGGTCGATTTGCCCTCGAAAGGATGTTCCGTGTTCTGAGT
>CAXEUI010000008.1:0-13088 GCA_963999335.1 uncultured Candidatus Poseidoniales archaeon | reverse complement strand
CGCAGGTTCCTTTGCCTTCTTTTCCTTCTTTTTCGCAGGTTCCTTTGCCTTCTTTTCCTTCTTTTTCGCAGGTTCCTTTGCCTTCTTTGCCTTGGCTGGAGGTGGGGTTTTTTTGCCCTGTTCAGCAGCCTCACGCTTGGCTTTCTCCTCGGCCTCTCTGACAGCGAGTTCAGCGGGATCGATGCCCTGTGCAATGGCCAACTTGTTGCGACGGTCATCGCGAGCCTGCTTTTCGAACAGGCGATGCTTGGCTCGCTCACATTGTTGCATCATGAACATGGCGTCGTGTTCAAGCAACGGGGAATCTGAAATCATCGTGATGTCGAGCCAGTCGCCATCTTCAGCAAGGAATTCTGCCAGAGGTTCGAATTTGAGATCTGACTTCTTGATCTGCGTATAGTGCAGTGCATTGCCCATTCGATGCTCGATACCACTGAAGTGGCAGTAGAACGTCTTGCCTCCGATGGATTCTCGAACCAAATCGAACAATTCACCAAAGTCCTCACTGGTTCGCAAGCGCCCATGCCCGCGCGCGTGGATGTGGGCGAGATTCAGAACGGGGACGGTTCCCTCAACGTGATTGGTCACCTCAAGAACCTCCTCGATGCTTCCCCACAATTCCTGTCGGCCGCTGGTCTCTACACCAATCAATGTGGGACTGTTCTCGATGACCCAAGGGAAGGCCGCGTAATCTTCGGCCTCGTCCTTGTTGTTCCAGATCTGAGCACATCGATCGACAACACCAGCCATGACGTTGGCAACCTGTTCATTGGCCTTGTCTCCAGGATTGTATTCGGCATAGGGACCGACATGGTAGGTAATGTGGCGTGCGTTGATGATCTTCGCCGCCTGAAGACTGGCCTCCATCTTGGATAGAGTCCGACTGCGTTCTCGCTTGTTGCCGAGAATCTCAGCATAGTAGGGTCCATGGAGATTCATTTCAAATCCGGTCTTCCAAGATAAGATGCCCGCTTGCCAATATTGATCGAAGTGATGCGGGGCCACAGTTCGCACTGTTTGAATCTCCATCGTCTCCAATCCAAGAGCCGTGATATCGTCCATTCCTTCAACGATTGTGCGTCCTTTGCAGGACAATGGTACGCCGGCTGGTCCAAGTCTTAGTGGCATAGGGTCCCCTCCGGCCTCTCGGCCGAAACGGTCTCTGTTGAAAAGGATGTGCGGGTGCATTCTCCTTTTATTTTCAAGAGACCATTGTGACCTGCACCTCGTATGTCTTGAACGTTCGTAAATTCGTGACCGACAGTATCGACGTGTTTTCAAAGTTCGACGTGGGCGAGGGACCGAAAATAACGGGGTTCTTCGGCCCCTGCGGAGAACGAGGACGATGGAAGTTTCCGATTTGATCAATGGGGCTGCTGCAGCCTTCGCACAGGGCAAACCCGTGATGGTGTTCGACTCTGATTTTCGAGAATGTGAAACCGATTTGCTATGGCCTGCCGCGGCGGCAACACCAGCTGTCATGCGACGGCTTCGACAAGATTGTGGTGGGCTTCTGTTTCTGGCCATTGGGGATGATATCGGTGAAAAATTCGGTCTGCCCTGGCTACAGGACATCCATACGCACCCCACACTTGTTGCAGAGAATCCAACCCTTGGCGCTCTCATCACTGACGATTTGCAGTACGATACGCGAAGCGCGTTCACCCTCTCTCTCAATCACCGGGACACATTCACGGGCATCACCGACCATGATCGAGCCTTGACAACCCGAAGATTCGGAGAATTGGCCGCTGAAATGGCTGAAGAATCAACTATAGATGCGATTGCTGCGCTCGGAAAAGAATTCAGGACACCCGGTCATATTCCACTTTGCAGGGAAGCACCCGGTGGGCTTCAAACTCGACAAGGACACACTGAATTGGCGGTTGCAATCGCACGTATGGCCGGACTTGCCCCCTGTACCATCGGAGCCGAAATGCTGCAACCTGATGGGGATCGGGCCCTCAGTGTAGAGGATGCGAGAGCCTATTCGGCCAAGCATGACATACCAATGTTGACCGGCGAAGAAATCATGAGGGCTTTCAGCCCGTGAACGAATGGAGGGGATTGAATGGTGCGGGTGATGGCAGTCGGCGTCTTTGACCTCCTTCATGCAGGGCACCTCCATTATCTCGAGCAGGCCAAAGCATTGGGCGATCATCTGACGGTTGTCATCGCGCATGACGATACTGTGCGTATGCGCAAGCACGAACCGGTCACCTCGCAGGACTTGAGGCGACGGATGGTCGCGGGCCTCAAACCGGTTGACCACGCCATGGTCGGAAATCCACCCTCAGTGCCGATGTACGACATCCTCCCTGTGGTTGAACCGGACATCATCGCTCTTGGATATGACCAAGAGCATGCTGAGTCTGCCATTCGCACAGGTTTGGATGAGAGGGGATACGAACAGATCAAGCTCGTCCGTGTCGAAGGATTGACAGAGGACCTCGACGGGACCCGGAAAATCATTGACAAGATTCTGACTCTGCAATGGACCCAGAAACGGCAAGAAGATATCGAAGGAGATGAGTGAATGTTCACTGGAATCGTCCAGGGCACGGGGAGTGTTCAATCGATTAGCGGAGAGTCTGTATTGACCCTCGGAATCCAGATTCCATCGACTGACGACTTGGAAGTGGGCGGTTCGGTCTCCATCGATGGAGTCTGTCTGACTGCAACCTCAGTAGAGGACACCGTGACTTTCGAGATTATTCCAGAAACCCTGCAGCGAACCACATTGGGGTCTCTTTCCCGTGGGTCCAATGTGAATGTCGAACGCGCCCTCAAGTTCGGCGATGAATTGGGCGGACATCTGTTGAGTGGCCACATCATGGGGACGGCTGAGATTGTCTCGGTGGTGAATCAGGATTACCGGATTCAATGCCCAGAAACCATGGCTGAATTCATCCAAGAAAAGGGGTTCATCGCTGTGGACGGGATTTCTCTGACCGTGGGCGAGACCGATGGCAACGGTTGCTTTGATGTCCATATCATCCCCGAGACTCTTCGACTCACGACGCTGGGTGGAAAGGGCGTGGGAGACAATGTCAACATCGAGATCGATGCGATGACACAAGCGGTGGTCGAGACGACGAAGCGAATGATAGCAGACAAGGAGGCCTGAGGATGAACATCGCAATCGTCTGTGGATCATTTCACAAAACAGAAGTTTCCAAGATGCTGGAATGGGCCTCTGATGAAGCAAGTCAGCAAGGACTTACTCTGACGGATATCGTATGGGTTCCAGGTGCGATGGAGGTCCCTCTGGCGCTGAATCGGCTGCTGGCTCGAGACGACATTCAAGGAGCCGCATGTCTGGGGATTATCGAAAAGGGTCACACTCAGCATGGACTCGCCATGGGACAATCCGTGATGCAGAGCATCATCGATCTGCAACTCACTTGGGACAAGCCTGTTGGATTGGGAATCATTGGTCCTGGTGCCGAACCGGAGCACATCGGGCCACGATTGGAGCCGCACGCTAGAGCAGCCGTTGCGGCAATCTCATCGATGTCCTAGTCTCGAAATCGAGGATAAAAGGGGCCTCTCTTTCGAAATGTCGAATGCCATACACCCTTCAGCACCTGTTTTGAGAACCGCCACCATGAACCAATGGTGCGGAAAGGATGGATGATGAATCTCAATGGATTGCCCCAATCTGCAATCGGATACTTCAATTGACCCAGCATACCTTCGGGTAGGTCATCATCAACTCCATATTTCTCAGGGCGCTTGTCAGGGGGCATGTAATAGGTCCCGAATATGATATCCCACATGGGAAGGAAGCCAGCATAATTTGAGCAGTGAGCCTCCTTCTCGTTGGCATGATGCCAGTGATGGAACTCGGGTGTCGGAATCAGACGATGCAATGGACGCAGTTTCCAACCTACATTGGCGTGTAGGAATAAACCGGTGATTATCTGAAGCACAGCGAGGATTCCACTTGTCTCAGGACTGAATCCGGCGAAGATCAAGAAAAAGAAACCGGGGCCAATCAAAGCGAAATCCATGGGATGGACTCGAAATCCACTGATCCAATCCATGTGCTCAGGGGAGTGATGGATGGAATGGAATTTCCAAAGTTCGGGGACCTCGTGATACCAACGATGTGCCCAATATCCAAAGAAATCGAACAGGAGGAAGGCGACGATTGGTTGGATGTAGCTTGGAATCATATCGACCAGGCCGAAATAAAGGACGATGAGGCCTAGCACCCAAGTGAAAGAGAAAAAACTGATGAGGACTGCAAAAATGACGCCGAATACATTCAGGAAGGGTTGTGAAAGTGCATACGTCACATCGAGAGACCACTTTGGCCGTCTGACCTTCTGTCCCTTGTGTCGAGGGAATATTTTCTCCATCGGAACAACCAGGATGAATAAAATGATGATGACGATTAGGGATTCATATTGATAGTACCATAGAGAGAAACCGACGATGGACAAGACAATGATTCGACCGAGCAACATCCAGTACCATGCAGGTGGGGCTGGCATGATGGGCAGGCCGTCACTGCCTATCGAATCCGGCTCAATCGTTGTCTCCATTGTCCTCGGCACTACCTTCATTGCGTCGTTTATCAACGATGTGGATTGTTGATTATTCAATATGGAATATGAATTGTGTTTGTTCACTGTCAAGATTGAAGAGATGTCGCGCGCGCCAGCAACCCATGGGCAAGGATGTGCGCAACGTCATCATCATTGGTTCAGGACCCGCCGGTTACACTGCAGGCCTCTACACTGCGCGCGCATTGCTCAATCCACTGATGTTCGCAGGATACATGTCCGGGGGCCAGTTGATGCTGACCAGCGACGTTGAGAACTTTCCTGGATATCCACAAGGGATTGGAGGCCCGGAGATGATGGTCGATCTACGGGCGCAGGCTGAGCGCTTCGGCTTGGAAGTCCAAGACCGCAATGTCGGCAGTGTCGATTTCAGTTCTCGACCGTTCAAAGTTGAGACCGAAGGTGAGGAATATTTTGCCAATGCAATCATCATCTGCACAGGTGCTGAGGCCATCTGGTTGGGTGTTGAAGGAGAGGAGGAACATAAAGGGCGAGGCATCTCGACCTGTGCAACCTGTGATGGTGCATTCTTCAGAGACGAGGAAATCATCGTCGTGGGCGGTGGGGATTCCGCCATGGAAGAAGCGACCTTCCTCACTCGATTCGCCTCTAAGGTGACACTCGTTCATCGTCGGGAGGGTTTCCGTGCCTCCAAGGTCATGTATCACCGGGCAGCGGATCATCCGAAGATCGAAATTCAGACGTTCCGTCAAGTCAAGAAATGGTTGTCCGACGAAAATGGTCTGACCGGTGCGATTCTTGAAGATCCACGGGATGGTAGCGAGCATGAGATTGCCTGCACAGGCGCATTCATTGCGATTGGACACAAACCAATCACGCAATTCCTCGATGATCAAGTGGAGACGGACGATGAAGGATATCTGATTCACAGCGAACTGACGATGACCAATGTGCCGGGTGTCTTTGCTGCCGGCGATGTGGTCGACAAGCGCTATCGTCAGGCAATCACGGCAGCCGGTCAAGGCTGTGCAGCAGCGATAGATGCAGAGCGTTGGCTTGAAGACAACCTCCACTGAGGAGGGGGCATGGAGGACCTCACGCCCGCCGACAAGGCGAGGTACGCTCGGCACCTGACTTTGCCTCAGATTGGCGAAGCAGGTCAAGCTCAACTCAAGGCATCCAGAGTCTTCTCAGTCGGAGCGGGTGGCCTCGGATCACCCGCGTTACTGTATCTGGCAGCGGCCGGTGTGGGTCACCTCACAATCATCGATGATGATACCATTGAACGTAGCAACCTCCAGCGACAGATTCTGCACGCAGACGAGGATGTGGGGGCATCCAAAGCCGAATCTGCAATGCAACGATTGAAACAACTGAATCCTTCAATCACAATTGACGTGCACTCGGTTCGATTGACATCTGAAAATGCATTGAATCTGTTGGCGGGACACGATATTGTCATTGATGGGACCGACAATATCCCCACTCGATATTTGGTTGGTGACGCCTGTGAAATGCTTGACATTCCATGGGTCTATGGAAGCATTTACCAATTTGAAGGACAAGTTTCGGTATTCAATCTGAATGGGGGGCCAAACTACCGTGATCTGTTCCCAACACCGCCACCTCCCGAAGCCGTTCCCTCTTGTGAGGAAGGTGGGGTCCTCGGCGTTCTGCCTGGAGTGATCGGATCGATTCAAGCGACTGAGGCAATCAAAGTCTTGCTTGGCATTGGCGAACCGCTGCGTGGACGTCTCCTCGTCTACGATGCATTGGAAATGTCGATGAGAACACTGAATTTTTCCACCATCGAAAGAGAACCGATTTCAGAACTCATCGATTACGAGGGATTCTGTGGTGTCAAGACAGGAGTCATGCCTTTCGAAGAGATTGGGCCGAGCGATTATCTCGCACGGCGAAAGGAGGGTTGGAATCCACTGTTCATTGACACGAGAAACGACGTGGAAGCTAGTATTGTGACGCTACCGGACACAGATGCACTGATTCCACATGTGGACATTCTGATGGCAAATTTGCCCAAAGAACGAGACATCGTATTCTATTGCCGAACCGGAGAACGTTCGGGAATGGCCGCCTACGCGCTTGCCCAAAGTGGATTTGATGAATCAGTATTATACAACCTCGCGGGAGGAATCCACGCTTGGCATCTCGAGATTGACGAAGCGGTTCCAAAGTACTGATTGACACGCATCTGGAAGGGCCATGTTCAAGGGTCGTCGATAACGGCCGTAGGCCGTTCTCATGGCATCCATCATCGTAGCAGACGAACAGGAGGGGCGGCGCAACCTCCTTGCGGGAACCCTGGAAAGAGAGGACTATTCGGTCACCAGAGCCGGGACACTACGTCAATGCGAAGGCACCGCACTCGCGACGATGCCGGACGTTGTTCTCATGGATGGTGAATGGAAGACAGGGGATGCCATCGATGCCGCCAGTCGACTCTCTTCGGATCCTGAATTTGCTCTGAAATGCCGACTCGTCATTCTCTCTTCGAATGTCACCGAAGAGTATCTAATCTCGGCTGCCAAAGCCGGTGTCTCGGAGGTTCTGTCCAAACCTGTTGACATGAACAGGTTGCTCGTTCAGTTGAACAAGCATGCGAAGAAACTCTTTGTTGACCCACCTGCAGATATCCGTACAGGAACAGGGGCTGGATTCTTTGAGGTCAGTGTCACACCTGGCGACCCCTCTTGGTCACTGCCAATCTTGCAGGAATTGTTGGGAGAAGGTGCCATCGATACTGCCTTCGTTGACGACTTGGTTTCACGCATGGATGAAGAGATTGAAATTGGGCATGATGTCCTAGAACGCCTCCTCAGAATGGCCTTTGATGATTTGATTCTAGGCGCAGAGGTCAGTGTCGAAATTGATGATGACATGCCGGAGAAGGAACGGGAAGCCGCCATTGCTACCGCCAAAGCAGAGCGCAGGTCCCGACTCATCGATGCCATGGAATCACAGGCTGAAATTATCGAAGGTGAGTTGGATGAGCAATTGGATCGACTCTTGGACCCACCCGAAAAAGTGGCTATATTGACCGAGTTCACCGGAATGATTCCTCTCGACCCGAACACCTTGACGATGACCAGATTGTCACTGGAAATCATTCGAGATCTCTTTTGGGACATGGGCATTCCTGTACGAGAGCATCTCGGAATGTACTCAACCCAATTGGAAGATGCCCAGCAGATGGTTGTGGATTGCCTTGAGGCACTTCCCGAGACCCCGGACGAAGAGGAGTGAAAATGTCTGGTATCTCTCCCGCAAGAAAGGGAATGGGGTTCACTGAAAGACGTGTTCACATCCAGCACCTGCGGCAAAGCAAGCTCGGTCTGAATCGCTGGCGAATCGGCTTCGGAATTCTATTCATTGTAACCTGCATTGTCTGCGGATTCCTTCTCTTCAATCATCACGAAAGCATTTTCGAAATCTTTGAACAAGCTGGGAATTGGGGATTGGTTGGGTTCACACTGGGGCTTTCTATTGCCATAATGATGCTCTTGCCAACACCATTGATTAAGATCTTTGCAGGAGCGATCTTTCCATTGCATCTCGCAATCATTGTCAATTTCACAGGGGCGATGATTGGTGGGATTGGAGCCTTCCTGTTCGGCCGTTGGCTGTTTCGAGACGGGTTGGTTGAAGCAATTGCGAACAATCCGAAACTGCAACGGATTGATGCTGCAATCGCCGAAGAGAGCCTGCGCATCTCTATCTTGATTCGCCTTTCGCCCATCATTCCAGATGAGTGGCTGAATTATCTTCTCTCGGCTGGGCCGATCAATCTCAAAACATTCTCAATCTCAAATTGTGCCAGCATCGTCTACTGTCTGGCTTACGCCTATTATGGCTGGGCATTCGGGCAAATCGTCCTCCAAGAAGGGGGGTTGGAGGCATTCTCCGAATCGTCTGGAGCGTTGGTCCTGCTGGTCGGCGGCCTGATTGCAACGGTCATCGCGACAGTCATGGTCACCCGAATCACCATGCGATCACTGGGTGATGTGATCAGTGATGTGGAGGGAGCATAGTTGCCCGAAGGATGGAACCCGTATCCTTTGTATGCCGTACTCCGGTCGAAGGTTTCGGAGGGATTCGTATGACGCAATCTGAACTACCCAAGATCTGGGGTGAAGATTGGAAACCGCGAACCCATTTGGATTTCGCTTCCGAAGTAATGATGGATGATTTGAAGACGGAACTCATCCGATTCATCACCGAACGACATGACGGCCATCTTCGCTTGTTCGGATGGTTGTTTGACGAAGTCAGAGAGGAAGATGCTTCGGAGAGTCTGGACGGGCCTGCCTTTCATCTGTTCAGCGAGGCGCTCGTGAAGAAATTGACTGATAACCTCGCCAATCGAGCCGAAGAAGCCGGAATCATGGCGACCGAGATTATTCCTCGAAGAGGAGGAGCGTTGCACCTTTCTCGCAGAACCAAACGCTTCATTCTGGACGTGCGCCTGTGCCTGCGTCGAATCGCCCACGAAGCCACGGTGACAATCGATCAGAGATTTGAATGGCAACGCTGGATGACACAGACCAGAGCGCTTGATGAAGAACTCAAGGACATCTTCACGACAGGGGTACCCACACCCGATGGAGGGCGATTCGGTGGCAAAGGATTCCGTTCGACTTGGCAAGAAGGGATTGTCGCCTGTGCAACGGCCCTCAACCTGGCGAAGGACCTCCCCGCTGGTTCCCAACATACTGGCGATGTGGTCGCACCCATGATTCGAGATGTTGGATTGGCCATCGCGATGGGGCAATCACCGACAGATCTGTTCGCCGCGCAAGTCGGCAAAGCCGAATCCCTCATGGATGGAGGTCGACAAGGGGCCGGTGGAAGGGATCTACACATCGGCGATATGACGCTGGGCGTACTTCCACCCACAGCCCCGTTGCCAATTGCCAGTGCGACCACAACGGGGATTGCACTGGCCAGTCAACGGTTGGGAATGTCCCGATTCCAGTTGGCGCCTGTTGGAGAAGGATGCTCATCCTCGGGAGAATTCTGGGAAGCGATGAACTTCGCGGGTGCCAGAGGATTGCCGATTGCATTCATGATTCAGAACAACCAGATTGCCTTGGACACCTTCACCGTTGGACAATCGGCGGCAGAGACATGGGGAGACAAAGGCGCAGCGATGGGGATGCCTGCATGGACCATTGATGGTTCAGACCCACTCCACTTCTATTCCAGCGTCGCAGTCGCTCGTGAATTTGCCCTTGGAGGCGGGGGGCCTGTTCTGATTCACGTGGAAACCATGCGCGGCTGTGGACATGCACATCATCATGACGATCTCTACTTGGGTTCACCCAGCGGAACGCCACCAGGATATGTCGACAAGGATCTGCTCGCCTATTGGGAAGCAAAGGACCCGCTACCAAACCATCGCAATCTTCTGATGTCTCTGGGCATCAAGGAGGCGACGTTGGTCGAAATGGAAGAGGAAGAGGAAGCCTACGTCGCTGAAGGTCGAGCCGCCATGGAAGCGATGCCATGGCCTGAAGGTGACAGTGTTCGTTATGGTGTGACCTCACTACACGATGCAGATTCCCATGCCATGCAGTTCGAGCGGCTTTCCAATCCTGCCGAAGGAGCAGAACAGACCGTAGAAGTGGGGCGAGTGACACTCGAATTCTCTGATGAGGCGAATGCGTGGTCCTATTCACGCGCCATCCAGAATGGAATGGTCGCGATTGCCGAGAGATACGGTGCCTCTGCCGTGTTCATGGGTGAGGACATGGAAATCTCCGGTGCCTTCGGAATGAATGTCCCACTGAAGAATCACGGCCACTCTGATTTGTTGTTGGATATGCCACTATCTGAAGCGGTCATTGTCCATGCTGCAACCGGTGCTGCCCTAGGCGGTATGCGGCCAGTGGCAGAGATTCAATTCGGAGGATTCGCCGCTCTGGCGATGAATGCGCTAATCAACAATGCAGCCCAACTCCGTTGGCGTTGGGGCGCAGATGTTCCAATGATTGTGCGAATCCCATTGGGAGCGAAAACCCGAAGTGGACCTTTTCATGCCAACATGATCGAATCATGGTTCCTGAATGATCCTGGGTTGGTCATCGTCTTCCCGTCCAATCCACAAGATGCCTACGACCTTCTGGTCGAGGCAGCAGCATTGCCGGACCCCGTGATCTTCCTTGAGCATCTGGGGATGTACGGATTGCGTGGTGGAATGACTGGATGGGGGGACCGGATCCATATGCAAGTGGATACAGAAAGTGTCGCCAATGCCGTAGAGTCAGGGGATACTTACAAACTGGGCAAAGCGAATGTGATTCGGGGCGGAAGCGATGCGACGATTGTCACATGGGGGGCGATGGTTCATGTTGCCCTGAAGGCTGCTGAAATCATTTCATTAGAAGGCAAGGAAATTGAGGTCATCGATCTGAGGACACTCGCCCCATTCGATTCAGCGACCTGTGTCAACAGTGTTTCCAGAACCGGACGGTTGGTCGTCCTACAGGAATCCCAGTACACGGGCGGCCTGGGCCATACGGTCAGCAGTCGGATCCAAGAGGAATGTTTCTGGAGCTTGGAAGCACCTCCGATTGTGATTGGAGCCTTGGATACCCCGGTTCCTTTCGCTCCAACTCTAGAGGATCATACCATTCCTACAACAGAATTGGTTGTCGAACATCTACAGAAATTATGTGCCTAAGACTAAGACGGGGAAACAGGTGGAAGGTACATGGTCGACTTCACGCTATCCGAAGAACAGCAGATGTTGCAAGAGTTGGCTCACGAGTTCGCCACTGACAATGTTCGACCCCATGCAGAGCACTGGGATGCCAATAGCGAGTTCCCGATGGAGGCGATCCAAGTTGCGCATGAACTCGGACTGATGAATCTCCACATCCCAGAAGCCTACGGAGGCATGGGCATGGGAACGATGGATGAAGTTCTGGTACAGGAAGAGTTTGCGTGGGGTGACCCGGGCTTCGCTACCGCGGCCTATAGCAATGGCCTGACGGCAGCACCCATCATCACAGGCGGGACTGAGGAACAGAAATCCAAGTATCTCGGGCGCCTGACCGAAGCACCTCGAATCGCATCCTATGCCGTCACCGAACCTGGGGCTGGAAGTGATGTTGCCAGCATTCAGAGCACAGCGGTCAAAGATGGTGATGACTACATTCTGAACGGTTCAAAGATGTGGATTACAGGCGCTGGACAGGCGGATTGGTTCTTCGTTCTCGCATACACCGACAAAGCCGCGGGCTACAAGGGCATGAGCGCCTTCATTGTCGATGCCGGTTGCGATGGCCTCTCCATGGGCAAGAAGGAGACGAACATGGGCCAGCGAGCCAGCGATACCCGCTCAATGAACTTCGAAGATGTGCGAGTCTCCAGTGCGAATCTCGTCGGAGGCGTCGAGGGCAATGGATGGTTCAATGCCATGACTGCATTCGATCTCAGCCGACCCAATATCGCTGCACACGCGACGGGGATCAGTCGTGCGGCGTTCGAGCATGCGCTGCAATATGCAGATGAGCGCGAGACCTTCGGAAAGAAGTTGCACCAACATCAGGCCATCCAATTCATGCTCGCCGACATGAAGACCAAGATCGAGGCGAGCCGTGCACTCACATGGAAGACCGCGTGGGAAGCAGACAATGACATTCGAAATACGGAGAGCGCGGCACACGCCAAGCGATTCGCGGCAGATACCGCCATGGAGGTCACCACCGATGCGGTTCAGGTCTTCGGCGGATACGGATACTCCGAAGAATACCCTGTGGCCCGCTTGATGCGAGCCGCCAAGGTCTTGCAGATCTATGAAGGCTCATCTCAGGTCCAGCGGATGATTATCGGTCGAGAAATGACGCGGAATCTCTGAGGTCATCCGATGAGATGCATCGTTCTGGCCGCAGGGGCCAGCGCAAGACTCGGCCAACCCAAAGCTCTCTTGGAGATTGACGGGGAACCTTTGATTCAGCATCTGGTCGAACGATTGGAGTCCGTAGGCCTGGAACCTGTCATCGTGACACGGGCCGATTTGAGTGTCGATATCCTGCTCGCTTTGCCTGAAAGATCCGTGGTCATCAATCCCAACCCGGATGCGGGTCGTACAGGCTCCTTGCAGTGTGGCCTCAAACAGATTCTCAACACCAAGGGGGGCAATCGCGCATTCCGACTTCTGGTGGTGCCTGTGGATCGTCCAGGATTTTCGAATGAGACCCTTGAAACGCTCATGGAGAAAGATGTCTGTGCCTGTCCAGAGAAGGATGGTCGCGGTGGCCATCCACTGTTGCTCATGCCCGATGATGTGGCTCAAATTCGTACGGCTGAGGCGGACACGCCGCTACGCGATTTGTGTGCTCCAGAACGATTCGAAGTTGACGATCTGCACCTTCATTTGAATCTGGACACTCCCGCAGAAATCGAGGTCCTTAGGGACCTCGCAATTTGAAAATAGGTTTGAAAACCGGATTCTGTGTTGGGTATCCCGCGATTGTGCTTAAGAGGAGTAGGAATACCGAGCGGGCCAATGAGGAAGGTTTTGGTCGCTACATT
>CAXEUI010000007.1:0-13295 GCA_963999335.1 uncultured Candidatus Poseidoniales archaeon | reverse complement strand
GTCATTGACGATTTCATGATTCAGGGTGGTTGCCCACTTGGCACGGGAACTGGGGGGCCGGGGTATCAGTTTGAAGACGAATTTGATTCTGAGCCAGAGCCACCAGTCGAAGAGAAACCATCTCTCACTCAGACAATTCTCGATGCGATTTCCGAAGATGATTCGATTCCTGAAGTAGAAATTCCCTCTTCAGAGTCTGAAACACCAGACTTCTCAGAGGTTACCCCTTCATCACGTGGACCACCCGGAGGGGGTCGCCTCATTCGCGAAGGTGCTCCAGATAAACCTGCCAAAGGACCCCCTACGCGCGGACCTCCAGAATTGGATAGTGAGGCCCCTTCTGAGGAAGAAGTGGATGACGAAGAATGGGAAGAACTCCCCACGCTCGCGCCGGTACTCCGTCCTGTTCTCCAACCGACCCCTCGAAAGGTACTCACTCCAGTGGATGTTGGTCGTTCAGAAGAACCTGAAGATGATGAAGTCACAACCCTGAAGCCTGTTACTCGCGCTGTGTTGAAGCCCATCGTCCCACCTTCCTCTGACGAAGAAGAGTGATGCTACCGCACCCCTAGGGGGTGCGATTTTTCGCTAAACCAAACATGCGCTCGATTCAAAGGGGGATGCGCGTTCGTCTACGCATGCGCGCACGGGCGATGGCGTTATTCTTCCTGCTTCTTGGGTCACTGGTGATACCGTTCATACCAACGACTTCTGCCTCCCTTGAGGATCTCGGATCAGCTGGAAAAGTAGCAGAACTGGATAATTCTGCCCTCGGTTGGTGGATTCTAGACAATGGCAACATCCTCGTCGCCACCTCAAATGGAAACGTAACAGCATATTCGGTTCAGACGGACGGTAGTTATGCCGATGTCTGGAGTGTAAACACAAACACCACACTGTACAGTGGGGCATACAATGAAGCCGAAAAATTGCTGGCCATTGGTACCTCATCAGGGGCCATTGTCATTTCAATTGAGTACATGGATGAACTCTATCGATTCAGTGTGGGTCAAAGTGTGGATGCTTTGGCATGGGATCGCGATGGCGATCTTTGGGTCACCATGCGAACATCAAAAAATGCGATAGAGTGGGATGGTGAGTTCAATACACCCTCTGGAACAGAAACGAGCATCCACACGAACGGAATTACCGATCTGATCACACTTTCCGATGGAAAAATCCTCACATCTGGTCGTGACAAGCAGATTCGAATCCATGATGAAAATGGTACGTTCATCCAAGCACTCGCAAATTCTACCGCTCCATTGCTGAAACTCAAAGCCAATGACGCTGAATCGCTGTTGTTCAGTCTGACAGACAACTGTCGTCTGGATATAACCAACACCTCAAGTTGGGGTCGAGAACAAACCCTGAATCTCTGTTCCAATGGCCAAGGGCGCTCAATCCAACAATTGGGTGAGCGCTTGATGGTTGGCATGTCAAATGGCAAAGTCTTCTCATTGGACATCAGTGATCGTTCACTGAAACAGGAATTCTCTATTCAGGGCGAGGTGGTTGGATTCCGTGCAGCAGCCGGTGAAGGAGTGTATATTCTCACATCGTTCAGCAGCAGTTCAGAGATTCATCTTCTCGATGCGGATGGTGATGGTGATGGTGTTGTCGATGGTCTAGATGTGTTCCCTGACGATTCAACTCAGGATTCGGATACAGATGCTGATGGTTACGGAGACAATCCAGATGGAACGGATGGCGATGTTTTCCCCAATGATAGTACACAATGGAACGACACCGATGGGGACAACTACGGCGATAACCCGACTGGAAATAATGGCGATGCCTTCCCCGACAACCCCTCGCAGCAAACCGATTCTGATGGCGATGGCTATGGCGACAACCGATATGGTTTCGAGGGCGATAAATTCCCCGACGACCCCTATCAATGGGCCGATTCTGATGGCGATGGGTATGGTGACAATCACGGACCTGGTGCCATAGACTCAGATGATTGTGTCAATCAATCCGGCAGTTCGACCCTTGATCGATTGGGTTGTCAAGATACAGATGGAGATGGTTGGTCAGACCCTGGCAATGGAGAGGCTGCTCACCCCATCGGAACCGCTGATGCATTCCCAATGGAGGCGAGCCAATCGCATGATACAGATGGTGATGGCTATGGGGACAATATGGATGGATTCCGAGGCGACGCATGTGGACTCACCGCAGGTACCAGTACGAGAGCACAATATTACAACGTATCTTTGGATTCTTATGTTACAATCAATCGTTATGGTTGTGTTGACGCAGATGGCGATGGTTACGATGACCTGACCGAATCCACATTTGATGAATGTACGATGGTTGGCGATCGAACAGAATGGCTCGACCATGATCGAGATTGCGCTGGAAGCAACAGTGATTACAACGACACGGATCCAGAAATTCAAACTCTAGCGGATCATTGTGCTAAACACACGAATGATACGCAATCCTGCACCGAACCGACTGACAATACCGATTTGGACAATCTCACTTATTTGGAAGAAGAAGGCGTTGATATGATGGAGTCGGTCAAGGAATTCGCAGTCATTGCAGCATACCTTGTCGGTGTGATGGCGATTGCCATGGTGGTGATTGTTGGCGGTCTCAGAATGATTGTTCGTGCTCGAGACCAGCGCAAACCCGATGCTCAATACACCCATCAGGATGCCACTCGTGAACTGGATGCTTGGGAGAGCGGCGATGAATTTGAAACTCGAGGCGGTATCGATGAACAGAAAGCCTGGGGTGATGGTGAAGAAGATTCTTCAACAGATGATGATGATGATGATGATGATGATGATGATTTGATGACAGAGGAAGAATCCGATTCAGAACCAGATTATGTCGCAGAAGAGATGACTGTACCAGATTCGTCGACGGATGAGATTGCTGAGGTTGAAGAGGATGAATCGGAATCAGGGGCGACCCCTGAACCCAGCCCTCAGCCCGAGACGCAACAACCTCCAGACGAAGCACCTCCTTTGCCGTCGAGCGGCCTCCCAGAGGGCTGGACCACGGAACAGTGGCGATGGTATGGGCATCAATGGCTTGAACAAAACAAGGACTGATCAGTGAAATACCACTGGCAGATTGTTTCGTAGTGATGCATAATCTTCACCAGAGTACGCCCCACCGGTTTCTTTCAGTGCGGTCGAAATGAGCCATAATAGATCATTCCAGTCCGCTGATTCAGCGTGCAGTTCAATTTCATTTGCCGCAGCCAGGTCAAGAAGGATTCTGGCATTGCTTCCACCATCCATCAGACCACGAAAAAGCGTGGGCGCATCGACAGAATAAGCCGGTGGTTGCCCCTTCAATTCAACCACCGTAAGGAGAATGTCCCAATCGTTCAACAAGCGCCTCGACATCAGTCTGGCCAATATCTCGAAGTCGACTTCGTAGTTTGTCTGCCTCTGCCCGAAGCTGCGCCATTCGATATTCTTGTAGCACTTGCGCCAAGAGTTCATCCACACTGTTGTGGTTGCCCATTGCTCGCATTGAATTCAGTTGTCGCCTCACATCAAAAGAGACACTCACAGAGGTCATGTTCGGAGAACCCATGTTGTCACCGATGGGAAGCCCTGCCCGAAGCAACTTGAGCGTGTCGGTCTTTTGTGAGGTTATTCATTGGTTCGGAGTCGATGTTGCCGCAGTCGGCTCGGTTCGTTGATTCCATACTTCTGTCGAATTTTCAGCACGCGCCGATGGGCTTCCTTTGCAAGTGCCCAGTACGCATGACTGCCTTTGTTTGCTCTTGCACTCGTCGGTTTTCTGAGAAGCGTGATGGGCGCTCCATCGGATGGAGCAGATGCGACATCGATGTTCCGTGGAATCACTGTTTTGAAAACGTGGGTCGGAAAGTGTCGGCGAACTTCAGATTCGACTGTGTTGCAGAGTTTGCTATTCTGATACATCGTCAGGGCGATGCCGAATAATTTCAGATTGGGGTTGATTCTCCGCTGGACCAATTTGATTGAATTCATCAACTGGCTCATGCCTTCCAACGCGTAGTATTCGGTTTGCACAGGAATCAACACCCAATTCGCTGCAGCCAATGCATTGATTGTGAGCAGGCCAAGGCTTGGGGGTGTATCGATGATGATGTAGTCGAACTCATTGAATGCTGGGCCCAACCCTTCTTTCAGGCGTGTTTCTCGCCCGATTCGAGTTGCAAGTTCAATTTCAGCACCGGACAATTGGATGTTGCTGGGCAGCAGCCAGAGATTCCTCACGCCCATCGTTTTGGGCGGTTTTTTGTCGGGGTTGGATTGCCTCCACGCCTCTCTCATCGAGTCGGTGATGATGTCTGGTGCGATGAGATAGTCATCAATGAGGGGCAATTCCTCTCCCAGATCATTCATGATCAGATCATACACAGTGCGTTCCAATTTGCTCTTGTCAATTCCAAAAGATGTTGATGCGTTTCCCTGGGGATCCAGATCTACAAGCAACACCTTTGCGGGAGGGAAATTCTTGTCTTTGTCTCCTTTGGCCAAGGCTGTGGCAACATTGACCGCCGTGGTCGTCTTCGCACAACCACCTTTCTGATTGGTGACTGCGATAACCATCTTGTATGGATTCATGTCAACAACCTCCGGCAGAACATGACGTCCTCAGCCAAGCCCCTCTTTCAAACACTCGCACAATCGAGTGGTCGACAATCGTTTGCTGAAGATCACTGAATGACCGGAACAGGGACTTCAGAGAGAATCTTGCGCATGATGTGCATGCCGGTAATCCCCCGAATCTTTGCTTCAGGCTTGAGCAATACACGGTGACTGCAAACCTGGAGAGCAACACGCTTGATATCGTCAGGAATTACATAGTCACGACCATCAATGGCGGCGGATGCGCGCCCGGTCTTGAAGAGTGATTGACTGGCTCGAGGTGATGCACCCGTAATCACTCGGTGGTCCTCGCGAGATCGCTGAACAACTTCAACGATGTAAGAGAGGATTGCTGGGTCCACGTGTACAGTTTCCAGCGCCTTTTGCATGGCAACGACCTTCTTTGGAGAAGTAATCTGTTCGACATCGTGACCATCTTTTCCTCTCAACTTACGTCGAGCAAGAATGGCCTTCTCTTCAGCACGATCTGGATACCCCATTGACATCTTCATCAGGAATCTATCCATCTGTGCTTCAGGCAGTGGGTAGGTCCCTTCTTGTTCGATTGGGTTCTGGGTTGCCATTGTAACGAAAGGAGCAGGCAATTTGTGTGTAATACCCTCAATGGTCACCTGTTTCTCTTCCATTGCTTCTAGAAGTGCGGCTTGAGTCTTGGGTGGAGCTCGGTTGATTTCATCACCGAGCAGTAGGTTTGTGAACAGAGGGCCAGGTCGGAGTTTGAATTCACTAGATTGTTGGTCATACATGTAAGTCCCCATAATATCAGATGGGAGTAAATCAGGCGTGAATTGTACACGCTTGAATTTGCAGCCAAGTGCCTTGGCGAATGTATTAGCAAGCAAGGTCTTTGCTAGACCGGGGAAGTCTTCCAAGAGCATATTTCCATTGGACAAAATGCCTACGGTTACACGCAGCAAGTTTTCCTCTTTCCCGATAATGACTTTTGCGACCTCTCCCATCAGTCTGTGAGAAATTTGACTGACAGTTGAGATTAGGTCCTTTGTACGGCCAGTGCCTGCTGCTTGTGCCATCCCCGCCGACATGGTATCATCTCGGGTGTTAACCCACTGCAGGACCATTCCAATTCGTACTTCAACGTTGGGGGTCTTGGGGTCACTGAATCATCGAAGGAATCAATGGTTCATCCATGGGGTGAAATGTAATACTGCGCCCCTTTAACGACCCCAAAAATGGTTCTCTGAACGATGCAGTGTTGTGAGTTCGTCGAGAATCTCTTGTTCGGCAGAAGTGAGTTCTAGTTTTCGCAGTCTTCGGGCATGGCTTGCGGGTACATCTACGAGCAGGATATCCTCTTCATCGATTCCCCGTCCGACGGTTGCTCCTTGAATCGCAATCGCAACCTCTTCTCCTTGCTTCGCCTCCTTGTGTGAAGTATCTCCAGTTCGAATGGATTTAATCTGGCCAACATTCTTTCCCTCGATTGTCAGAAGACGTTGTCCGACGTGGAGTCGACCCCCTAGGATTCGAACACCAACAACCGCAGGTCCTGATCGTCGGAAGATGTGATCAGTGAGGATAATGATTTTTCCTGGGTAGACAATTTTCTCTCGTTTCTCCTCTTCCAACTCTATCTTTCGATTTTCAGTCCAAGCCTCAAATCGTTCAAGGATATGATAAATGACATCAGAACCGATATACTCTACTTCACAATCTTCTTTCTCAAGTTCTTCAGCCGTTTCGGTTTGTACACCCGTGCTGAAGGCAAGAATGACTCGCTGTAATGGGTCTGATGCGTTTTCAGCACCGCGGAGATCACGTTTATTCACCGATCCAATTCCTGCACTACGAATTGGAATTGGATTTTCGAGGTTCTCTAATTCAAATGCCAGTGCTTCAAGACCTCCAAGTGTATCGGCTTTGATGACAATGCCTTCTTCTTCCAATTCGATGCTAATCTCAGACTCTTCCTCGGTCGCATCAATCGCTTGTTCTCTTAATTCACCATCTTCTGGCAGAACTCGGAGTGTAGTGCCTGCGAGGACCCCCTCTAGATCAGGTGCCGCCAATTTCAATCCAGCCGCAGCCTCAACGGTTTCAATCGCATCCCAGCGATCGCCAGCATCACGCATTTCTGCCATGCCTCGGGGTCTAAACAATCCTCGCACTCGAGTGATCTTCGCACCTTGGTCGGTCGCGATGACAATTTCATCACCTTTGGTCACTTGACCCCGATACAAAATCACATCCAGGGTTTTTCCTAGTCCACGTTCCTCTTTCATCTCAAGTACGGTCCCTTCAGAGGCCCCCTCGACGTCAGAGAGTTGTTCATCAAGGAATTTCTCAGCCAAACCAATGGTGATTGCGAGCAGATCCTGCATCCCTTCACCCTCTTTTGCAGAACAAGGTACCAAGGCGATATTTTGAGTGAAATCAGTAATTTTATTGTACATATCAAGATTGAATCCTTGCTCACCGAATTGACCTACAAGGTGCCAGAACTTCTGCTCAAACAAGCCCATTGCATGCGAATCTTGATCCTTCATTGCTTCAGCAGCAGAGCGCCCGTTAACAGAACTCCATCCGTGGATTCGATCAACCTTGTTGGCACAAACGACGAAGGGTGTCTTCGCATTCTTCAATATTCGAATTGATTCCAGCGTCTGTGGCTGACACCCTTCCATCAAATCAATGACAAGAATCGCGATATCTGCTAGGGATCCACCTCGCGTTCGCAGGGTCGAGAACGAATGGTGTCCAGGTGTGTCGATGAAGAGCAAACCCGGTGACAAGAATTCCTTCCCACCCATCAGTGGACTACAGAATTCATTCAACAGCCTTGCAGGTACCTCCGTCGCACCAATGTGTTGTGTGATTCCTCCAGCTTCTCTGGCCATGACGCTCGCTTGACGATCTTGGCCTAGACTGCGGATATAGTCCAATACAGATGTTTTGCCGTGATCGACATGACCTAGAACGGCCACAATGGGTTGACGACGGCTATTTTCAACCATAATAACACCCCTATTTTCCAATTGAAGTTTCAAACTCTCAATTGGAAATAACCTCACTCTATTCAGTCCTCAAGTCCATCGGGGAACCAAAGTCCCAATTCGAAGGCCGCTGTATCCTCACCGTCTGAGCCGTGGATGATGTTTTGGTCGATACTGCGGGCAAAGTCCGCTCGGATTGTGCCAGGCTCGGCATCTTCCCAATTTGTAGCTCCAATCAGTTTGCGAGAGGCTGCGATTGCCTCCTCTCCCTTCCAAGCCATGGCCACTACAGGGCCTGATGTGATAAATTCAATCAGATCGGGATAGAACGGGCGCTCTTTGTGCACCGCGTAGTGTGCCTCAGCCAACTCTAGTGGAGGGGTTAGATTTCGCCGGCCTAGCATACGCAGACCAATCCTCTCAAATCGTCCGATAATCTCCTCAGAAAGATTACGCTCGACACCGTCTGGCTTGATCATGATGAAGGTAGTTTGAATGTTAACCATGGGGCGGCCGACCCTCCTCCCCTATTTCAGCACGCCGCCACCGTCGCAGACGGCGATGGTTGAAGACTCAGGTCGGAAGATTACTGGAATCCGCCTTTGACATAGCGACGTGTCCATTTGACTTTCCGTGGATTGCGACCCAGTTTCATGTTCTTCCGAGCTTTTGAATCCTTGAACCAGAGTACAGTTCCGTCACGCTTGACATACATGATGCCGGTTCCAGGTTCGATCTCTTCTCCAGAGAAGTTGCAGACTCGACGTTCAGCCATATTCTACACCTCAGCGGACATTGAGTTTTCGAGCTTCACGACCGGTGTCGCGTAGCATCAGGATATCACCCACTCGAACAGGTCCGACGACGTTTCGTGTGATGATTCGTCCAATGTCGCGAGGATTGGGTGCGTCATTGACGCGGACCTTCACCTGGGTGGCTTCACCGGTCATCCCCGTACGTCCGACGACTTCGACAACCTCTGCTGGCCAGCCTTCCTGAGTCATTCAGATTCCTCCGCTTCAGCGCCTCAGTTTCAGTTCAGTGCGTCAGTGTGACCTTTGACGCCCTTGAAGGCTTCTTCGGCACCTTTGGCGATCTCCATCAGGGCGATTGCCGCGGTCTTTGCACCAGTGTTCATGCCGGCGGCCTCAGCCAAGTAGGCTTGGTCTTCGACGTAAATGAACGGGATGCTCTTTTCTTTGCAGATGAGAGGGATGTGAGCCAGCAACTCAGCAGGGTTCACATTCTCAGCCATTACAATCATTTGCGCAGTTCCGCGCTCTGCTGCTTTGGTCACTTCGTTACTGCCTTTCTTCAGACGACCGTTTCCGCTGCCTACGAGTTTGACAAGTTCGTAGACATTGTCTTGGACGTCTTTCGGTGTTTCAAATGCGATGTGTACAGTCATTGGATTCTCTCCTCATGTCGGTAAGCCGCCGCACGGCGTGCCTCGTATAAACGCAGCGGAAGCCCCTAAGGGGCCTTCCGGGTCTTAGAGGACGCGTTCAATCAAGTCCTGAACCCCTCGGGCGATGGCGGGAGCTCCACTCACAACGGATCGAGGATTGGGTAGAGAATCGGTTGCATGCACCCCATCGACATGCTCTGCTAAACGTGTGATGGCACTCCCTGTGAAGAGTCCGTGAGTACATGCAGCATGAACTGCTATGGCGCCCTGCCGACGCAAAGCATCACTGGCCTTGCAAATGGTGCCGCCAGTTGAAATCATGTCGTCAACAATCGCGACAATGGCCCCGTCAACATCCAGATTCTTTGCCTCGTGTTCGATTGTATGTGCATCGATTCTCGTTTTCTCAAGGTAAGAGAAATTACATCCAATCGCATTGGCCACATGGCTTGCTCGCTCAATCGCCCCTTTATCGGGACTGAGTACGAAATCGGGCCCTACGTTTTCCTGTAGATGAATTGCGATCTCGGGCATCGATGAGACGAATGAGACGGGGACCTCAAGATCTTCCAAGACCGCAGGTGCATGAAGATCTAACACGACCATTCCATCACAACGTCTGGTCAAGAGACGAGCTAGAAGTTTGGCTGAGACAACTTCACCACGCTGAAATCGTTTGTCCTGTCTTGAATACCCAAAATATGGAACCGCGAGAAAAATTCCGGGCCCTACATCCCCTAGATTATCTTCACCTTCACCTTTCAGATTGCTCATGTCTCCACGACGTACATCATGAATAGATTCCAGCATCAGCAAGGCTTCGACAATGCCAGAGTCAGGAAATGTTGTCGCAACCAGTACAACCGGTTCACGGCGTATGGCCTCTATACATTCATGGGGGACTCGGACGTAACCTTCAGAGTCAGGAAACCGTCTGACTTCGAGAGGGCAGTGCTCCCAACCCAATTCAATCGCAAGAGCAGCAGCCAATTCCGCCGCGTTGCTCCCGGACACGACTGCCATGTTCTCCCGCCAGAGCCGGTTGTTCATGTTGTTTCCCATCTAGACGCGTCTAGGGGGTACTCTGGTTGAAGGGAAAGTGGACGAGGCAGGATTTGAACCTGCGACCTCCCGGTTATCAGCCGGGTGCTCCAGCCAAACTAAGCTACTCGTCCAGAGCAATCCGGCGACCGATGTCTTGGAATTAACCGTGACGGTTCAACTCAATCCTCTGGAAAGCCCTGGTTAATCTGAATGTAACTGGGCAGAGAACGCAGTTTCTCGTAGGTTCGAGAGAGCACAATTTCATCCAGGCGGGCACGTGTTCGTGCCAGTGCAGTCACTGGAATATCAATCGTCTCATCTAGCGCAAATTTTCGACGAACTGCTGATCGTAGTTTCACGGTAATCCCTCGATATGTTCGCTTGACCTTCACCAGCCCAATGACGACTCCGAGTTCGAGGCCATCATCATCCAGAACCGCTCGGTCCAGAAGTTCATCTGGTGCGTAAAGTTGTTCTTCGATTCGAACCGTATTTCTCCAGCGTCTCTGTAATTCTCTCATTGATTTTGAGAGTTTCACCGAACCATCATCCTGAATCGAATGAATCAGTTCTTTCGATAGCGGTGCATGTTCCGCAGGTTTGCGCATATACGTTTCTGCCACATTTGGTTGAACCAGTAGTCGCATCGAGCGCACACGATCTTCGTTGGGGTGATATCGTTCACCTACGATTGTCCCTACGAGGTTTTCACCAACGTATACTTCTCGTTGAAGAAGTTCCTGTATTCTGTAATTGTCGTCTCCCATATTTTTCGTCTCCTGTTGTAGCATCCCATCCTGCCTGTTGGCCCACGGGCCCATTGGGCTATTAAACCATACCATCGACAATTAGAATCAGTTGTTCAATTGAAAAAGGCTGATAATCCTATAGTTTCCAATTGAACATTCAATATTACGCCCGAATGTGCATTTGTTCATTTTCAATTGAAAAAGGCGGATAATGATCCATTATCAGCCAATAGAAAAATTGACTCCGTTCTTCAAGAGAAATTGTTTTCATAATTGAAAATTATTCAGTATATGCTTCTCAAATTGCCAATGAATTGACCTTTCTTACGGAGAACATTGATGGGTGCCCTTCGGGTCGAATCGATTATGCTCGAGAGTCTGATGGAGATTCGTCGCCTTGCCGACGGCTCTTCTGCCCAAACTCACGGACTTCCCGACGACGTCATCGAGCGTTTCTGCGCCACCGATCAACAATTGATTCGAGCCATCGATGAAGCCTCAATTGCTTTTGCAGGATTGGTCGAAGAAGTCGGTCTGGAGTATCTAACTCAAGATGAAACTTCACTTGTCTCTTCAGTTCAATCCGATTACATCAATTTCTATTCCGAAGAAACCATCAATCCATATGTTGCCATTGCTGCCCGCGGTCCTTGGATTATCACCTCAAAAGGAGCTGTACTACACGACAATGGTTCCTATGGAATGCTGGGTGGGGGACATGGTCCAGATGCGGTCATCGATTCGATGTCACAAAATTGGGTCATGGCCAACGTAATGACTCCCTCGTTCAGTCAAAAACGTCTTTCGGACCGTCTTCGGATCGAATTGGGGCACACTCGGGGTGATTGTCCATTTGCCAAATTCATCTGTATGAACAGTGGCTCGGAATCCGTCACGGTTGGTTTGAGAATCTCTGATGTGAATGCGAACCGATACACCAGTGCTAGTGGCAGACACGTAGGTAAACCCATCAAACTCCTTGCGGTTGAACAAGCATTCCATGGACGCACAGATCGACCGGCTCAGATTTCACATTCCTGCAAGGATGGATACGATCGCAATCTCGCCTCTTTCAGAGATAGGGACAATCTGTTGTTGGTTCCTCCGAATGATGTTGAAGCCCTACGGGCAGCCTTTTCACGTGCAGAAAATGAAGGATTTTTCATCGAATTGATGGCGATAGAACCTGTCCAGGGTGAGGGCAACCCGGGACAGTGTGTGACACGAGAATTCTATGATGAGGCTCGTCGGTTGACCATTGAACATGGCAGTATGTTCCTGGTTGATTCCATCCAAGCAGGGTTGCGTGGTCAAGGCACTCTTTCAATCATAGATTACCCTGGATTCGAGTCCTGTGAAGCCCCCGATATGGAAACATGGTCAAAGGCACTGAATGCTGGCCAGTATCCACTTTCAGTTCTGGGATTGGGTCCGCGAGCCGCCGAACTCTACGTAGTCGGAATTTATGGCAACACCATGACAACGAATCCTCGTGCGCTTGAGACAGCCATCGCCGTTCTTGATCAAATCACCCCTGAACTGAGGCAAAATATCCGTGAACGTGGCGTTGAGTTGGTCGAAAAACTCGAACAATTGGCTCCTGAGTTCCCCGATGCAATCGTAAAGGTCCAGGGTACAGGTCTCTTGTGTTGTATCGAATTGAATCCAGAGACCCACCCTGTTGTCGGTTTCGGTCAAATGGAAGAAATATGCCGAAAAATTGGCCTTGGTATCATCCATGGTGGAAAGAACGCCTTGCGTTTCACTCCACATTTCACCATCACATCTGCCGAGATCGATCTGATTGTCGAAATGGTTCGAAAGGCCCTCATTCTCCACGAGGCCAACCGTGACGATTAGTGGAAGTGTGTTGGATGTCCGAGTCCCTCCAAATTCAATTCATCGATGTATATTCTCCAGACGGAGATGGCCCGATTAATCACTGGATTTCTGCAATTCTGTTGGGGAAGGAGCCCGAAACAGATGAGACAATCTATCATTGGGTTCACATCCGTGATGCAGAGATTGCAGAACGAATTCTCTCGGAGAATGACGTGAAAGGGTCCTTCCAACTCTGTGGTCGCCGAGCGTGGACACAGCAGATGGTCGTCGATGAGATTAAGGGGCTATGGTCACGATTTCAGAACGCTGTCGAACACTCTCACACGGCCGAATCACTCAGTGATGTCCCATCACCAGCTGCCGTGAGATACAGTGGCGAACGTCGCCGTCCAAACTTGGGTCCATTGCACGATGCGTTGGTTGCCTGCGGAACAGATGGATGGAGGCCGATGATGGCCATGCGGGTTGGATTGATGGAATGCATCGCTCATTCAGCCGAACAGATCTGAACCGAGCAACGGAAGCAGAACACTCGCATCACCTTCGACGGTCACCTGTGGTGCCTCCGGCCGAATCTTCCCCCAAGAGATGGCTTCTCGCAGACGAGCGCCAGACAGGCTTCCATCGTGCTCTGGAGCCGTGGTGATTGCAACAGCAGAATCCAAACCATCTC
>CAXEUI010000006.1:0-13404 GCA_963999335.1 uncultured Candidatus Poseidoniales archaeon | reverse complement strand
TCAATGACACCGAATTGGGCCAAGCGCCCCATGTGCATCTCATGATTTGGCAGGAGCGGCCATTCCTCGACCAAAGGCAGTGCACCCACATCACATGAGGGTGCGCCAGATAGTGGAGGGTTCGCACTCACGTGGGGCGAGTTTCCAAATGAGCACTTGAACTCCACCCCATCTCAGATGCGAGTGAACGTGATTTACGAACATTATTTTCTGCGCCGTCAGCGGAACAATTCGTCCACGGACTGGACAATCAAGTTGGGTCGCTGCTCCGCATCATCAGGCAATGTTGCAACGTCTTCCTCGGTGGCCTCTCCAGACAACACGAGAACGCCTTTGACACCCGCCCTTGTCGCCATTGCCATATCGGTGTATAGACGATCTCCAACCATGGCGCAACGGGCAGGATTCAATCCCAATGCCTCAATCTTATGCAGAATCATCCCAGGCTGGGGCTTTCCACAGACATGGACAGGCCTGACACCTGTGGCTGCCTCAAACATCGCCATGTAAGCTCCTGTATCAGGAAGACCCCCATCGGGTGAAGGGCAGACCACATCGGGGTGACTGACCACCATGGGAACGCCATTGTGGAGATGAATCGAAGCAGATGCAATCTTGTCGTAGGTGATTTCCGTGTCATAGCCCAGAACGACAATCTCTGGATTCTCTGCATCCATGGTCAACCCCGCCTCTTCGAGCATCCCCTGCATTCCAGCAGTACCCACCAGATAGACTCGGCTGTAGTCGTGGTCATGCAACCAAGAGATGAGATCGTGAGTGGAAAGAAGAACATCGTCGGGAGATGCGGAAATGCCCATCGCAGACAATTTCTCAAGATACTGTGCAACAGAGCGACTGCTGTTGTTGGACAAGAAGAAGCGGCGAACACCACGTTGATCACAGCGTTCTAGAAATGCAAGAGCGCCCGATATCAAATGGTTTCCAAGATACATGGTACCATCTAGATCGAGGAATACGGCATCAATGTCATTCAAAGAGGAATCCATACATTCACCTAGAAAAGGAGGGACTTCACCATCCACCATTTGGTATGGAATTGCCCCTGAGCTTCCTTGGATGAGATCATATCCGTAAGGGCATGTTGCAATTCCACTTTCGTGGTCGCCTTTGAGATGAACCAATTCATCAACCACTTTCTTCTGACTAAACGCTGTAGTTTGTATGAGTTTGTGAATTCCGGAGAGAGTGTTTTCCACAACTTATGCTGATATTCAACAGCAGATTCAGAGGTGAAACCTTCCTTGTGAATTTCGGCGTCGAAAATAGTCGATGCCAACTTCGCTGAAAGCAATGCATTCCCAATCCCCTCTCCGGTGAATGGATCGACCAGTGATGCTGCATCTCCGATGCACATCGCCCCCGCCATCGCGATTCGCCTCGGTTGAAATGAGGGTGGTTTCTTGCGTGGACTGCCGAACGGCAATTGCCATCCTCTGCCCGATTTCTCTACCATTTTTGCGTTGGCGAAACGTTTTTTGAATTTAGGGGACTCATTGATGACCCAATCCTGAAGACCCCGTAGTTTGACCTTCTGTTTGTCCATCTCACCGATGACCATCCCGATGCCAACATTGACCACTCCGTCACCCACCGGAAAGATCCAGAAATATCCTGGAAGGACACCTTCAATGAAGTGTATCTCGATTGCACCGGTCCAATCGCCACAACCTTTCACACCCGTCCAGTATTCACGATATGCTCCGCAGTAATGCATTTTGTCCACCATCGGCTCATCATGGTGGGCGGTGATCGCTCGAGCCACGGGACAGTTGTAACCCCCAGCTCCGATGGTGAGTGCTGCAGTATAGTGCAGACTCTCCCCATCATGAATTCCAGAGATTCCCTTTACAGCATCGCCTTCGATGTGAACCTCTTTGACCGTGAAGTTCTGGATGACTGCACCACCAGAATCCAGCACTTTCTCATTCGCATTCCTGAATAATATAGTATCGAATTGCCGTCGAGGCAGACTGTAACCTGCTTCTCTATTTTCGAATTCCTCTTCGGGAAGAGCGATTCGAACCTCTTTCCCATTCGGGCCCCCGAAGACGATCGAATCCACTCTGAAATGAGGCGTTTGCTCCAAGGTGAGTTTCACCCCAAGTTCCTCTACATGCTTGAGTGATTTCCCACCGACTGCATCTCCACAGGTCTTGTCACGGGGCCAGATCGCCTTCTCCAAGAGCAGAACCTTGAGTCCCTTCATCGCCATGTATCCAGCAGCCCCGCTGCCACCAGGACCCCCTCCGACAACGATGACATCGAACGCGGATTCAGACTCTGGAACCGGCCCCGAATCAATTGGTGAATCCCATTCCATCATCGCACCCAGCCTACGGCTGGAGAATACGGCTTTCAAGCGTTGGGGCGTTGATTTCATGGCCAGACCCCCCATCCCAACACTGTGACCACCGAGATTCGCATTATCGAAACGACCCTGCCTGGCTCTTGGATCGAGGCCGAGGTCGGCTCTTTCGCCCAGTCGATGTTGGAAGCCGGCGCGGCTTGCGTGCAACATTCATCGATCCAATCCACGTACAAATGGGAAGGCAAGATCGAGTCATCTTCAGAATGGCGTTTGCAAATGAAGGTCTCTAAAACTCACTTTGATACTGTCTTGTCAATACTTGAGAAAACGCACCCATATGATGCCCCTCAAATCATCCATTGGACTGCAGAATCGACGGAAGACTACGCCGATTGGGTTGATTCTGCCTAGACGTTCACAGCGCTTGATTGACAAGAAGATGCTCTACATAGAGACCTTGTCAATCCCTGTTCTGAAAGTCTGCGATGTCGAAGCGACGGCCGAATTGAACGACCCCGTACCGCCCGAAGCCATAATTGCGGGCTGAGGCCCGACGCGTATTGATGGCGAGCGGCTGGACCCCTTCCAACCTCAGTGAACTGGAATTGGCTGACGGCGAGGCATACCACCGTGCACTTTACCACGACGGTTCGGTGGAGCACCCAACATCTTGGCATGGCAATTCAGTTGCTCATTTGATTGACCTTGCAGTACCCCACATCCACGACGGTGCACTTGTGGTGGACTATGGCACTGGCACTGGAGGATCAGCGATTGAGTTGCTGAAGGTGCTCGACGCGCGAGGAATCAGTATCAATCTGATTTTGATAGACCCATTGGTGTCATGGTTCTACAAGGCACGAGAAATACTCGGCGAGCGACACAATATTCACTTTGAGTTGTCCATTACCGAAGATGAAAACGGCAACATGAGATTCCGGACCATGCAAGAAATGCTTGGCGAACAGAAAGTGGATGTGATCATTTCAGCATCTACGCTTCACCTTGTCCCCGAGAAAGCGTTGCCCGACCTCGGCGCACAATTCGCCTCGTCTCTCAAGCCCGACGGAATATTTGTTTGGAATAGTGGTGACATTCAAAGTTCACTTTGTCCGGCAGACGCAGCACTATTGCATGACCCCTATCGAATGGTTCGTGCGCACTTGCGTGATGATACTCTGCGTATGACTCGAATGGAGGAGATGGGCGGCGACGAAGCATCGAGTTTTGAACGACGAGTGGACCGAATATTTCCGATTCCATATTCCATCGAAATCATCCTCGATGCTTTTGATTCAGCGGGCATGAACAGCCAATTAAGCAGCCATGTTGTGGAGTTCACATCAGAAGATGCTGAACGCTTCATTCTCGTCCCCCGACTCGCAGCCATCGCAGCACCACTGCATGAGGGCGATGAGCGTGATTCGGCTGTAAAGGATGCAATACGAGCAGTTTTGACCAAGATGCGTGCTGAGGGTACTGCCAATGAAGCGGCATATCGCTCACATTGGGTTTACGGATTTCACAATTTGGCATGAGGGTGATTTCAGTTGAGCCAAAATGACCTCCCCCCGGGTGCATTCACTGACGTAGTCAACGCCATCGGCAACACTCCACTAATCAGACTCAATCGCCTGACATCGCACCTCCAAGGTTCGGAGGTTTGGGTTAAGTTGGAACGATGCAATCCCGGCGGCTCAATCAAAGACAGAATTGGATTACAGATGGTTTTGGACGCAGAAGCAAACGGTTTGCTGAAGCCGGGCGGAACAATCGTTGAGGCGACGAGTGGTAACACTGGAATTGGATTGGCCATGGTCGCAGCCCAACGAGGATACAAGTGTATTTTCACAATTCCAGATAAGATGTCAAGCGAGAAGATCGACCTATTACGAGCCATCGGAGCCGAGGTTCACATATGCCCTACTGCAGTTGACAAGGAAGACCCCCGTTCCTACTATGAGGTGGCGGCTCGCCTTGGCAGAGAAGTTCCAGGGGCCTGGTATCCAGACCAATATTCGCACTTGGCCAATCCACTGGCTCATATGCTTTCAACAGGCCCGGAGATTTGGCAGCAAACTGCTGGCAAACTCACTCACTTTGTGGCGACAATGGGTACGGGTGGTACAATCACAGGCTGTGGAAAAGCGTTGCTTGACGCAGCAACGGATGCCGGCAGCAAACCCCCACAGATAGTGGGTGTTGATGCGGTAGGCTCTATCCTGAAAGAGTACTTCGACCACGGTACGATGGGCGAGCCCAAGACCTATCTTGTCGAAGGATTCGGTGAAGATTTCTTACCGCCAGCGACCGATTTCTCTCTGATCGACGAGATTCGACCCGTTGACGATGAAACCTGTTTCCGCACAGCGCGTAGCCTTGCCCGCATGGAGGGATTATTCTGTGGTGGCTCGGCTGGTGGCGCCGTGCAGATTGCGATCGATATGGCCAAGGAAGCAGACGAGCGCGGAGAGGCCGCTTTCCTCGTGGTTATCCTACCGGATGCAGGTAATCCGTATTTGTCTAAGTTTTACAACGATGACTGGCTGAGGGAGAACGGCTTCAATCCAGATGAATGGGAGTGATTCGATGACTGATGAGCGAGGAGAATCCACACGCGCAGTACACACCGCTGGTGATCCAGAGGAAACCACGGGCGCAGTACAACCACCAATTTTCCAGACATCCACATTCGTTCAGAGCGATTTCGCTGTTCACCAGGGATACGAGTATTCACGGACCCAGAACCCGACTCGTGATGCGTTGGAGACGGCAGTAGCCGAATTGGAATCTCCAGACGTTTCGGCACACGGCAGTGCTTTTTCCAGTGGAATGGCGGCTATTTCAGCCATCACTCAACTGCTCAAGTCCGGTGATCACATTCTCGCCGCTTCTGATTTGTATGGGGGCACTGCTCGATTATTCGACGATATCCTCGCTAAATTTGGAGTGAGTACCACTTATTCCAAATTGGGCCCCGGGGAATTAGAGGCGTGTGCACAAGAAAACACGCGCGTGTTATGGCTGGAGTCTCCGACAAATCCATTGCTAAATATTCACGATATTGAATCATTATCACAAGCCGCACATGAGAGAGGTTGGTTGGTGGTGGTGGACAACACCTTTGCCAGCCCAGTGCTGCAGAGGCCACTACAATTGGGCGCCGATATTGTAGTGCATTCTACTACCAAGTACATTGCAGGTCATTCCGATGTAATCGGTGGTTGTGTGGTGACTAGAGACGACGGATTGAACGAGCAAATTCGTTTTATCCAGAATACAATAGGTTCCGTACCAAGTCCGTTGGATTGCTTCCTGACCCTTCGGGGCATCAGAACATTACCGCTGCGGATGGAAAGGCATTGTGACAACGCGGAATTTCTGGTTGCAAGATTGGCAAACCATCCAAAGGTAACACGACTACTTTATCCGGGCCTTTCTGGGCACCCCGGACACGATGTATCGTCTCGGCAAATGCGCAGGCCCGGTGGGATGATTTCACTAGAGGTAACTGGGGAAGAAGCTGGAGCAAGGAAGTTTGCTGCCAACCTCTCTCTATTCGCCACTGCTGAGAGTTTGGGCGGAGTGGAGAGTCTGATTAATCACCCATGGACGATGACCCATGCTTCCACACCAGAGGAAAGACGTCTGGAAGTTGGAGTAACTCCGGGATTGGTCCGCCTCTCGGTCGGCATCGAGGACGCCGAGGATCTGTGGGAAGATATTGAGCAGGCCCTAGCTGACGAATAGACACAGAGCGATTAGACTTCAACGAAATCTGTAGCGCCACTTCGGGTTGCGAATGTCTTCATCGCCTCAACGTAATCATCAGAAGACCCTCCTTCGGCAAGCACTGCACTGGCTTCAAACAAGGCCTTCAGAGCAGGCACCCAGTCGCCGCCCTTGTCACGGGCATCCGAGTCGAAGTGCCAACCTTCAGATTCAGCCTTCTCATGGACATTGATCCAAGCCCAACCGAGTGCTTCCTCTGCAGGGTTCCTGCCTTTCTTGGCCATCGTAATCGTCTTGCCAACCCCATCGATTCGGGCCTTGCGCACCAGTTCATCCGCCCGGCCACACAAGCCACCCATGTCACCATCATTCCATGGAAATCGGGACAGCATGACGTGTTCGGCTCGTTCTGCATCCATCTTCTTGAGGAAGGCCCCGAAGCCCTGTTTTCGCTTGGCTTGCTTTTCCAGAATCTTGTCAGCCTCCTCCCCCGTGATGCCATAAATCTCCTCAAGGACGACGTCACCCCACTGGGGCCACAATGCGACGAGATTCGCGTGACACGATGTTTCTTCAACCCTCAACACGTTGTCTTCAAGTTCTTCGAATGTCCCATCACCTCGAATATGGAGGCCACCTTCTTCGATTGCTTCAGAGAAGATGAGATCCAGAGCCGCTTTCTCAGGCGGAGACCCACTGATTGCATCGATCATCCCTCCTCTATCTTCCATCGACCACCAACGTTCACCGATGATACACCCTTCATCCATATTGAGACAGAGCGATTTGCGAAGTGCCCGGATGAGTTGTGAATCAGTGACAGAGAGATTGAGCCACGCATCGATGACCTCATCCACTTTCTCTTGGGCTGCGACTGGCAACTCTTTGCCTTCGGGCCACCCGTCAGGGCGCCAATTCCAGTCTATGGAAGCAAAATCACCCAATCGAGGGGGCAGCATGCGAAGGGCGATTGAGCGAGGAACAGATTCTTCCTTAGCGACATGAGCCAAGTCTTCCTCATCAATGATGACTCGAGATTCACCCACTGTGAAGTGGACACCCTCATCTTGTTCGGGAACCGCGGCTGGCGAGCAGTGAACTCCATCCATCTCTGTGAATTTTATGGGTGTATCCACCAGCCCCCCTTTCAGCCACCCCTCGGGTGGCGCAGGTTCGTTGCCAGTGCAGACGATTCCTTCTTCCATCGAAAAGAACCACCATCCCTTCTTCGCATGTTCCTCCCAAGCCAGCAATCGCTGGCGTGGGTGACCATGGTTCTGGAAGGAAACAAGTTGTGTTTGTTTGCCCACACCGCGTCGAACGAACGAGGCCGACCCGAAAAGGGGGTGGTTGAAAACGGCGACCATACTTCGTTCATCATCGTGTGCTGCATGGAGTGAACCCGCGAGAGCACAGGCCACTTGATCCCCACGGCGCCTCACCATGCGCTTGCCCAACCACTTGCGATCGTTCTTCCTAGCAATCACCTTTGCACATTCTTTCAATGAACGCTGAAGGGGGTCTTTTCTCACCCGCTTCGCTGTATAGGCAACGACTGGCATCATCGCATGAGGATCGTCCAGCAGATCTGAAAGATTCTTCTCTAGACGCTTGAGAACACCAGCAGAGGGACGCTTGGTTCCTCGTGCGCGCATTCTCTGTTGTTTTTTCTCACCGGGGAATTCCACTTTACTCGGTCCTGCCATACTACATCCCCTCCTGTCCGAAATCCATGCTTGGCTTGACGCCTCCGGCGAACAATTCACCACCTTGCCAGCGCAGCCGCTTCAACATCGTGTAGATTCGCGGGTACGAGAAGACAATGAATGCGCCCCCCTTTAATCCCTGAGATTTCATTTGGCGTTCCGACTGAGATCCGCGCATCTTCTGTACCCATGTCAGAGCAGAGAACAAGTGTCCAATCCTCAACTTCAATCTCTAATCGCTGCGCCATTTGTCGAAGAACATCAACAGCAATCTCGGGAGTCATGGGACTTTGTTCACCCTCCCCCATTCCAGTTGGATCTAGGTCGAGTAAGGCTAGAGTATGCAGGTCACGTTCTCGATTGGCGAGAATGATTTCCAAAGGTGAAGTGGGTAGATATTCCCCATATGGATACGCAAAGGTGCACTGTCGTCCGAATCGATACGATTGCAATCCAACCGCGCCAGTGACGATTGTGGTGATGGACACGCCGTGTTCGACATGGCAAGGCAACCCCATTTCTTCACATCGAATTTGCAGGTCAACGTGAGTGGTCGCCTGAAGAGGATCACCGACAACGAGGAGAGCCACTTTCGCGGTCTGGGCCAATGATAGCAGGTCATGCGGCTCTTCGACAGAGGACCTCATCCTCAATTCCCAAGGACCAATCAGTCCCTCCATGTTCACCAATTCGTCGGGTGGCAAGAGGGCTGTATATCCCTCAAGGTAGCGATAATCTGCGCTACGCGCAGCATCCAATGCTGCAACCGTCATCTGTTGGAGATCACCGGGACCCAATCCAATCAACCAGAGGCCATTCTCACCCATCGTCTCCCTCCGTCAGCGTCAAGCGGGGCAAGCCCGTCGACCCCATCGAGCAACATGCTTCATTTGAGCGTACCGAGCCAAGATACGCAACGTGTTCTACTGCAACTCAAGGCTGAATCGGCTTTGCCCGAGGGCGCGCGCGTGCGAAGCGACCCGGATGATTCTGGGCGGCGCTTGATCCCATTCATTGACAACTCATCACAAACGATTGCAGCCCAATATCCAGTGATTGACATCGATGTCGACCCACCTCCGGCTCGAACCTATCGAGATCATCTGGAGGATTTGTTGCCTGCCGGTGTCATCGCATCGACTGAATGGCCGACACGCCACGAATTCGTTGGCGACCTCATTCTTATCAAACTCGATGAGAACCAACGGCAGCACGGCCCCACAATCGGTCAAGCTCTTCTTCTTCAACATTCACGAACCCGTGCAGTGTTCGAAGATCGTGGCGTTAGGGGGGTGTTCCGCGTTCGTGAGCTCGACTTGTTGGCCGTCCGCGAAGGACAGAGAGTCACCACACGAACACGAATTGTAGAGAGCGGTCACCATTTGTGGACCGACCCCTCGACCGTGTACTATTCATCACGGCTTTCTCACGAACGAGAAGGAACACTAGAGTGTGCGAAGAATCTGCGTGGGGAATTGGGGCGCCCACTCGCAATTTGTGATCCCTATGCGGGTGTGGGTCCCTCGTTGCTACCTTTGATATCAGAACCCGATTTGATTGCTGAATTGTTTGCGGGGGACCTGAATCCGGCAGCCGTTGAATTTCTTCGCGAGAACATCAGCCATCCTTCAGCAACCATTGAATGCACAGATGCTCGCCGACTGAAAGAACGCTCTGAAATGTGTAACAAGTACGATCTGCTGTTGGTCAACATCCCCCATGACACACTTGAACATCTTCCTGAACTCATTCCACTGGTGCGCCCGAATGGAATCGTCCGAGGGTGGGCCGTCATTGATGATTCAGATTTTGACAATGCACAGAAACGACTCTACAATATTCTAGGCTCGGAAGCCATTCTTGAGATTCGTCGTTCATATTCCGCCTCTGCGAATCTCTGTCGATTTGAAGCACGCAAGGCTGTGCAACCCAATTGTTGATTGGCGCCCCCGACGGAATTCGAATCCGTGTCCCTGGCTCGACAAGCCAGGATGATAGGCCACTACACTACAGGGGCTGAACGGGCAAGCGACAACGGACCTGTATTTAATCGGTACTTGTTCCGCCGTTTGGGTGCGGACATGAGCGACGAGGTTGTTGACGAAGATGATGGCTCAGATGAGATGCTGGCAAAGGTGACCGGAGGTCCACCCTCTGGCCCTCCCAGTGGACCACCCAGTGGACCACCCAGTGGGCCACCCAGTGGCCCCCCTGGAGGCGGTTCTGGGGGTCGAGCCATGTTCGGCGGAGACTCATCACCTCCATCGGGTCCGCCTTCTGCACGACCTTCGGCTCCATCCGGTGCTCAATCGATGCACACTGGTTCCAGTGTTGTGATCGAAGCCAGCCAAGAAAAGATCGAAACGGTCAAGCGAACCGTCGATGGAGATGAGAAGGCTGAATTGGAACAATTGCGAGAAGAGAATGTCACTCTAAAACAGGGAATGGCTGCCGCTGGAGAGGTCATCCAAGAGGTGGAGAACCCCCCCATGCCCCCCATCGTCGGCGAAGGATTCGTCGTTCCCGGAGAGATTGTGGGTCTGTTTGCAACATTGGGGCGGCAACTGCACAAAGAGCGCCTCCTCCATGGAACCGCGGGCTCCTTCAGCCTTCTTTCCCCAACCTCACCAGGATTGATTCATATCACACGCGAAGGTGCCGCACTTGGACTGATGAACGAATCCGATCTCATCACCGGTCGACTGGGCGATGCAGCACCGAATCAAGCCAGTGAAGATTGGCGAATTCACAGTGTCGCGTTGGCCATCGCCAGTCTTGAACATGATGGACGAGGCGCGTGTATTCACGTCTCAGCTCCATACACCACAACACTGAGTCTGGAGAAGGATCGATATGCACTGGTGCCTACAGATTTTGAAGGCCGTTCGAATTTCGGTCGAGCCACAATCGTTGATGTTCAATACAATGACATGGAAGGATATCTCGTTGAGATTACAGAAGCCCTCAAGCAGACTGGGAACAAATTATTCGTGGCACGAGGTCATGGTGTCTACGCCTTGGGCGCCAATCTATTGGAGGCCTGGGGGCATGCTGCGGCCTTTGAGCACAGCATGCGAGTTCTCTACCTCAGTGAATTGGCGGACCTCTGAGTTCCGCCACCTTGATTGAGCGCCAACCTCGGCGAAGACCAATGAGTGACTCACCCTTGGTCATCGATGTCGTGGACAACGGTGGACAATGGACCCATCGTGAATGGAGAATGTTGCGCTATCTTGGTGTAGACACGCAGATTATCGGCAACATGACCCCTGTTTCGGAACTAAGGGAACTCGACGGCCTCATACTCTCTGGTGGTGCCGCGCGCGTCGGTTTGACTGGCGAACTCGGAAATTGTGGCGCTTATCTTGAATTGGACATACCGATTCTAGGCATTTGTGCGGGACATCAATTCATGGCAGGTTTCTATGGAGGAGGGGCGATTGAAGCTCCAGCCCCGGAGTTTGGCGCAGCCAGCATCCGATTGGTCAACGGCGGAGGCATGATTTTCGCCGGCACCCCTGAAACACAGGTGGTCTGGGAATCACACAATGATGAGGTGAATGTGGTGCCTGAAGAATTCTTCATCACAGCAAGTAGTGAATCATGTGAAGTTCAGGGAATGGAAAACGAATCTGGAAACCGATTCGGACTCCAGTTTCATCCCGAAGTGAATGATTCGGAATATGGTCAGAACATATTCCATAATTTCATCGAGATCTGCCGCGATTCTCGCGATTCACCTTGAATCGCTCACTTTTCTCAACCCTTCGTAGGCGACGGCTTCAAATGGGAGTGGTAGGTCGGCCGATTCGATGTCAAAGGTTACGTACAAGTGTCTGCGTTGTGGCCACACCGATGAGTTTGAAGGTACTCGAACCGGAATCGCCTGCAAGGCTTGCGGATTTCGCATTTTCGTCAAGCCGCGTCGTCAAGGTCACAAAACCTTGGACGCGATTTGAAACGTCTTGTTGAAAGACTGCGGCAGCCCCGGTACTGTTGATGGCCTCGTGGCTTTCCACTCACGCACCCAAGCGCTTCGATGAGTTGGCCATAGCACTAGAGGTTCGTGAACAATTCATTCGTGCGAGTTTGGCTGGAAACCCTCCACATTTACTCATCACTGGACCCGCTGGTGTTGGGAAAACCGCAGCATGGCGTTTGGTTGCGCGCCAAGTGTTGGGGCCCGGATGGAAAGCGACTTGTCACGTTCTACAGGCCAGAGATCTCGCTCGACAAGCAGGCGCCATGAAGACATTCGAGGAATTTCTGCGCCCGGCTGGCCTCCAGTCATCAGATACGCTCGCCAGCCGAACAAGCCTAGATGCCTTTGATCGAAATATGTGGTCTGGAGATGTCGGTGAGGCACCTTGTGGTGAAGAAATCCCAATGGAATTCGGGCGTGCCCCCGTGAGTCGCTTGATTGTCATTGAAGATGCAGACCATCTTGGTTTTCGCAGACAACCCTATCTTCGCCGCATGATGGAATCGGAATCGCACACGACCCGATTCATTTTCACAGCCAGAGCCCCCAGCCGCATCATCGACGCATTGAGAAGCCGAATGCAGCACATTAGAATTCCCGCAATCGAATCCGATGAAATCGTCGCGACAGTACGCAAGGTCGCATCATTGGAGAAGATCACACTCGCTGAGGGGATGGCTGAAGATCTCGCACATATTGCGGATGGAAATCTGCGCAAGGCATTGTTCACAACTGAACTTCTGGCTCTTCGCAATATGACAGGAGAGCGTAACAGACTCTACGAAGTCATATCAGAAAGTACACTTCAGCACGCCCGTCGGATGATTGAACTGGCTCTGCGTGGTCGCGTTATCGAGTGGCGATGGGAGAAACAGCAGGGCCGGAACATCAAGACGCTTGAAGGTGCCATGGGTCAGTTGGATGAGATGATGGGAGCCCATGCATTGGATGCTGAAGATGTCGTGCATCAAATCCACATGGAACTCGTCGGAAGCCGCCTCATGCTCGCACCAGAGTTGCGCAACGAGATGCTCGAGGCCCTTGCAGATTGCGATGTATCGTTGCGCCGAACGATTCATTCACGAATCCAGATTGAACATTTCCTACATCTGGTATCAGCCGCGGGCCGACGCCACGGCCTGGCCATGAGTTGATGATGGCGGGCGCGGCAGGATTCGAACCCACGGAACCCGGCTTAGGAGGCCGGTGCATTATCCAGGCTATGCTACACGCCCGTGTTCGCGAGCACTCACCCCTCAAGAAATGTGACGCTGCACAATTGGTGCCTCGCGCCTCTCTAGTCCGATGCCATGAAGCAGAAGAAGCCACCCCCTCCGTTCGTGGAAAAGAGCGATTCCGTGCTACCCAACCCCTACGGCGAGGACAGCACCTTCGGTCAGGGGGGCGAATCCGCACTCTCTCGCAGTGTAAGGACCCGTGATTCGCAAAGGAGGTTTTGGACTCGAGCCGCAATCCTGAATGGAACGCCAAGTCTACGGCTTCTGCTAGCCGCCGTTGTGGTTCCGTACGCAACCCTCCTGTTGGCAGGTTGGAAATTCGCTATCGACGAAGTAGGCGTCGCTCTGTTCATCGCACTCTCTGTGCTCTGCATACCGACATTGCTGGCGTCGACGTTCGCTCAGATGTCTGCTAGG
>CAXEUI010000005.1:0-14333 GCA_963999335.1 uncultured Candidatus Poseidoniales archaeon | reverse complement strand
GGAGTCCAAGATGCGAGAATCATCAGACTGACCATAATCAATGCTCGGCGCCCAGGAGCAGAGGTCATACGGGGCACTGGTTTTGCAACACCATTTGAAGGATGTGGGTGGATGTGTTTGATGGTATACTTGTATACCATGGAGATTCAAAGCCGAAAATTGGGATGTTTTTTTCTCGGATTCAGCGGGAAATGCCGATGAGTAGTTCATTCCTCGATTCCTCAATGCCATCGAAAAATCACGGTGTCCCCTGATGAAATGAGGGTAAAGCGAATAGGGGAGGCCTGTGGCCGAATAGAATGGAGGATACGGTTTGTCCGAGGAACAATTCCGCAAGGATGCTCTGGAATACCATGCGGCGAATCCCCCGGGCAAGATTAGAGTGGTCCCTACGAAACCTCATTCCACACAGCGTGAACTCTCTTTGGCCTACTCACCAGGAGTCGCTTATCCCTGTCTTGAAATCGAGAAGGATCCCACCAAAGCGATGGTTTACACGTCACGTGCAAATCTAGTCGCAGTCATCTCAAATGGAACAGCAGTTCTAGGTCTGGGCAACATCGGCGCTCTTGCGGGAAAACCGGTCATGGAAGGCAAAGGATTGTTGTTCAAAGCCTTCGCTGACATCGATGTATTCGACATCGAGATTGATACTGAAGATGTTGATGAATTCGTAGATACTGTCAAGCGAATCGCACCCACCTTCGGGGGCATCAATCTAGAGGACATCAAGGCTCCGGAGTGTTTTGAAATTGAGAAGCGGTTGGTCAAAGAACTCGATATTCCAGTCATGCATGATGATCAACATGGAACGGCAATTATCTCTGGGGCGGCTCTCCTCAATGGTCTAGAGGTGACGGGCAAGAAAATTGGTCAAATCAAAGTCGTCGTCTCCGGTGCAGGTGCTTCTGCACTCTCTTGTGCGGAACATTACATCCGCCTTGGTGTTCGCAAAGAAAATCTCCTGATTTGTGATACGGGTGGAATCATCACCAAGAAGCGCAAGGATGCCGGTGAACTCAATCGATACAAAGCGAAATACGCGCGGGATATTCCTGATGGGGGATTGACGGAAGCACTGGTTGGGGCCGATCTCTTCCTCGGTCTATCCAAAGCTGGGATTGTCACCGGTTCGATGGTGGAGAAGATGGCTGAACGGCCACTCATCTTCGCCCTGGCCAATCCAACACCCGAGATCATGCCAGAAGAAGTCGCTGCGGTTCGTGATGATGCGATTATGGCGACCGGTCGTTCGGACTACCCGAACCAGATTAACAATGTTCTCGGATTCCCTTACATCTTCCGAGGGGCCCTTGATGTCCAAGCGGATGAGATTACTGAGGGGATGAAAATGGCTGCGACGATGGCGCTGGCAAATCTGGCGAAGGAGCCGGTGCCCGATGACGTTGCAGAGGCTTACGGGGGCGCTCAGATTCAATTTGGTCCTGATTATCTCATCCCCAAACCCTTCGATGCGAGGGTTCTGATCTGGGAGGCCAGTGCAGTGGCAGAGGCCGCAGTCGCTGAAGGGATGGTCTCGGCTGAAGTTGCCAGAGCGTTCGATGTTGATGCCTATCGAAATCAACTCGAAGCGCGATTGGGGTTGACGCGTTCAATCATGCGCGGCGTCATCGAAAGAGCGGGACGACTCAGACAAAGAATCGTCTTCACAGAAGGTGATCACCCCGCCATGCTCAAGGCGGCAGCACAGTGTATCCAAGAGAGAATCTGCTTCCCAATCCTACTGGGTCGATCACATGAGATTGCAGAGGCGAAGGAAGCCCTTGGTCTCGATTTCGAATGTGAAGAAATCGACCCGCGAGAAGACCCTCGGCGCCGAACGGTGTACACTGAAGCATTGCAGAAAAAACGCGGTCGGAAGGGTGTGACTCTGACGGATGCGAAACGTATGCTCAAATCGAGGGTATGGTTTGGTTCAATGATGGTCGAAATGGGAGATGCAGATGGAATCATCGGGGGCATCTCTCGAGACTATCCTGACTTCTTGAAACCGTGTCTAGCAACCATCGGAATGGCCGAAGATGCACATCGTGTCGTGGGCACATACATGATGACGATTAAAGGACAAATGATGTTCATTGGCGATGCGACAATCAACATCTATCCCGATGCACGAACCCTCGCTGAAATCGCTGTACAAACCGCAAGGGTTGCCCGTAGATTCGGAATTGAACCGAGGGTCGCTCTTCTGTCATTCTCGAACTTCGGGTCATCCAGTCAGTATCGAACCGATCGAATCGAGGATTCAGTCGGCATCGCGCGCGAGCTCGATCCATCACTGATTATCGATGGCCCGATGCAGGCAGATACGGCCCTGATACCTACAATCCAAGAACAATATCCATTCATGGCGCTGGGTGGTGCTGCAAACGTCCTGATTTGCCCCAATCTGGCCGCGGCCAACATCTCTTACAAATTGCTCCAGAGATTGGGGGATGCAGAGATGACGGGGCCGATTCTAGAGGGGATGGCCAAGCCTGTTCACGTTTTACAGCGTGAAGATGGTGTGCGGGATGTTGTTCACATGGCGGCCATCTGTGCACTCGATGCGCAGAGACAAAACCGCCAGCGCCTCTAATCAACGCCACCGACGCGGTTGAGAGAGATTGATATGGGGCCGGTTGGCCTCTCCGCATGAGGGGAATCATGCGATTCGTCATGCGCTCCAAGATTCATCGTGCCACTGTGACCCATGCAGATGTCGACTACGTGGGTTCGATTTCAATCGATGAAAATATTTTGCAGGCCGCTGGCATTGAAGAATGGGAGAAGATTCATGTCTTGGATGTCACGAATGGAACTCGCTTGGAAACCTATGTTGTCAAGGCTCCTGCCGGCTCGGGCCACATCTGCATCAATGGTGCAGCAGCACACTTGGTTCACCCGGGTAATCTTGTCATCCTCATCACATACGAAGGAATCGCAGCCGAGGCAATGGGGGAACATAAGCCAACAATCGTACATGTCAATGCTCGAAATGAGGTCGTTGATATCTCTCAAGACCTCGATCCAATCGAATATGTCGAGTTTGGTCCTTAATCGCGATGATAGGGTGAACCCCGTTCGATTTCACTGACTCGATACAATTGCTCAAGCAAAACAACTGCGGCCATTTCGTAGGTCATGGTCAGAGGTCCAAGAGAAATGGTTTCATGTCGAGAAAGCACTTCGGTGATGAAGCCATCCACAGGTCCGATTGCGAGATGAATGGAGGAATTGGACAATCGCCATGCCTTCCAATTCTCCAGCATCCATTCCGTATCCCCAATTTCGCCATTCTCATCGAGAAGGATGAGTGACCCATTTGACGCCGCATCTTCAATTTTTGAAACGTAAGCATTGTGATCCAAACGATCGGGATGAGCGAGAAGAGTGACCCCCCGGGCTTCCAAACGTTCAGCATACTTGTTGATCAAGTGAGAATAGCCCTTCTCTCGAGCCTTGCCATGGGTATGGACAACGATACGGGCCATGATTGGCCCCGAACGCCAAACGTCATCAGGATTGGGGCGAAGACTCATGAGGGACACGGATGAAGGAAGTCCATGGGTTGGTGGCCATTCCGGCGTCGAGAGAAGCCATTGACTGACGATCCTCACATCAAAGGGACGAGAGTTTGGTTGACTGAATTACGTGAAATGTGTGAACAACATTTTGACAATCACGCTGAAGCACATCGTCGAATCGCTCAGTTGCAGATCGAGTGGAAGGACGCCCACACAGAACAAGAAATCGATGCGGAACTACTCCAAGGATTGGAACGCCGTGCCTATCGCCTACTGCGTGCAGATGCGGATGATTGGTTGACTTGGCTTGACAATGATGATTTTTGGCAGCCCGGATGGCGCGGGGATGATGGAGAACCCAGCGGCGATGCTGGAATGAATTGAATACCGCGACCTTCGCCCTATGAGCAATGTTGGGTTGGATTGCCTTTCTCGGTGGCACCTCAGCCATGTTCCTCTGGATGAGTCGAGCACAACCTTTCCCTGAAATCGGAGGCCGTTGGGCTTGGCTGATGCTTGGCCTCACGGGTATCTTGGCCATTGCAATGAATTCACCGCGAGCCATGAATCCCAACCTCCCATCCATCGTTGCAGGTGGAATTGGAGGATTGGGGGTGGTTGTTGGAGCCATGCATGATCGTCGTAAACAAGATGTCATATTGGCTCCATTTGCTGGATTTTGGTTCGTGGCTGCAACCGTATCCTCTCTGGCCGGTGGGTGGACATCTTACAATCAAACAGAGCAATGGGTTGGATTCATCCTAGCCACAATCGTGATTCTACTCGAAGTCTTTCTATTTTGGAAAGGACTCATCATCGGTGTTCAGGGAATCTCGTGGTCTCAAGCCGCGCTTCGTCAACTTGATCGGGGCCTCATCGATGGTGAACGAGGAGCGATTTCGATGTTTGAGAAATCCTGGAACGTGGACGAATCTTGGCTCGATGCGATGAGTCATGCAGCGTTGGTTCGAATCCACAATTCTCAAGGGAATTCGCGGGCCGCTTCAAAGCACGCAGAATTACTGGAACGATTGGGTGGGGAGGATTCTGTAGAAGCCGAATGGCTTGCAAAGATAGATTCCTGCATAAAGCGACTCAGTAAGCCGATTTTTGAGTCTGAATAAACGCTGAAAAGTACGGGGCATCCGGGGGTGCTCTAGTGTATGTTAAATATCCCGAATGACAAATTATACATGGTGATGGGATGCAAAAAGGGCGATGGAAGGTCCTCGGTATACGTCTGAGTTGGGTTATCGTAGTGATCTGGTTTAGTGCGAATCTACTCTCTCAGGCGATTTACATTGGATTCAAAGGTGTACCCTATGATGCGAACGCGATTCTCTCAAGCCTTGGATACTGGTATTGGGCCTGTATTGCCGTTGAACTCTTCATCTGGGTCACATTGGGCTTTCTAATCATGCAGAAATTGCGGATTCAGACAGATGATGATGGGGTTCTGGAAAGTGTTTGAAGTAGCGAAAGACCCATGTTCAGGGGCCACTCCGTCTAATCATGGTCCGCATCACCAAGGTTCACACTGGCAAGGGTGATGGCGGCGAAACGAATCTTGCCTCTGGCGAACGTGTCTCAAAGAGTGATGTCAGGGTGAATTTCTTCGGAACAATCGATGAACTCAATGCAGTCATCGGCATGGTTAGGGCTGAATTACAACGTGTTGAAACTCACCATGAAGACGGGGGCGGACGAGCAACTGTCAGAACGGTGAAACATGTTGTTGAGCCAAAGTTGGCTCTCATCCAGCAAGAACTGTTTGACGTTGGAGGGGAATGTGCGTTCAAACCGAATCAAGTTCCCGAAGCAATGACGGTGATTGGCCAGGAACAAGCCGATCGGCTCTGTGCTGAGATGGATGCTTGGACTGAGAATCTTGAACCATTGGAATCGTTCATTCTTCCGACCGGCTCTCCCTTGATTGCCACGATGCATCTGGCCCGCACGGTCACTCGGCGAGCTGAACGATGTGCGATGCGATTGCGTGAACAAGAGGGAGATGATGCGGTTCGTGACCTTGTCATCGCGTATCTGAATCGACTCTCTGATTGGCTATTTGTTGCCAGCAGATGGATTGCAATGATTCTCGGAGAAGATGAGACTCTGTGGGTACCTTTGGGCAAGAGAAATCAGGATTAGAGTTCGCGACCCAAGGCACGCAATTGCGCACGTGCCCCACGCAACACTTCTTTGCTCTGATCGAAATTCAATTGGTTCTCGGCATCATCCCATTCAAGCCACATGAAATTTCGATGTTCATGACTCAATGTGATATCATATTCATCGGTCTCACCGATGAACCAGAAGACCTCTTTTTCCACTTCTTTCCCTTTGAGAGTGAATGTGTAAAACGTCCTCATTCGCCAATCATCCAACATTCGTACATCTGAGATGCCCGTCTCTTCTTCCAATTCACGCAATGCTGTGCGTTGAAAGACGCCATCTTCTGGCTCATAGTGTCCCTTGGGAAACCCCCAGTGCCCCTGTGGATACTGCAGAAGAAGCACGCTGCCGAAATTCACGAGAACGACGCCGCAGGAGGTCTCCATGGGCCCTGATTGGGTGTGGTATACTAATTGGTTACGCATCGACAGCATACTCGTCGCCAACGCTAAGAGCGGGGTGCAGGGACAAACAATGCTTGGAGGTAGTCTGCTGGTCGATATATCCGAGATGGAAATAGAGCGGATTGTCGCAGATGGTGACCTCGATGGTTTGCTCTCAGCGGCGATCCTCCGGCGTGTCTGGAATGGGATTCCCGTTCGATTCAGCCATCCCGCAGAATTGCGAAGGGGAGACGTTGACGATTGGATGACGAGAAAAACCGCGGTTCTTGATCTGCCCTTTCATCCCGAGTGCGGCCTTCACATCGATCATCACCTCACAAATAAACCAACACCAACACAATTGGAGGTGGCAGCCGAGGTTGGTTGTGAAATCGTCTGGGAAAGTGCGTTGAGTGCGGCGAGAGTCTGTTACAACACCTTCCAAGAAACCACTGACTTAAGCGACATTGAGGCATGGATGGAAATGGTCGACAAACTGGATGGGGGCAAGATTTCAAGAGAAGAATTTCTCTCAAATCATCCCATCGTTTGGATTGGAAGAACAATCGATGCGACCGATGATTCGTATTGCCAATCCTTGCTTCAGCATCTCGTTGAGGGTGCCCGTCCAGACGAACTGGTGAATTTGCATTTCGTTGCCGAGAAGATTGAAGACGCTAAGGAAGAATTCCGAAGGCTCCAATCCATGGTCGATCAATGTACTGAAATCGTCGATCGAATGGCAATCGTTCGTTTAGATGAAAAAGGGATTCGAACGAATGGATATCTCGTGACCGCGCATGTGGGTGAGAGATGTGATGCTTGCATGATTATCCATGGATATGAAGATGTAGATACGGATGAGAAATGGCCTCTTTCGGCTTCTTTCTACAGCAACTCATTCCTTCACGAAGAAGGTGGGTTGTTTGACCTGACAAGAATGGCGACTGCATTCGATGTTGATGGTGGAGGACACGCAAATGCCTGCGGTTGTCGAATACAGCCACTTTCAGATGGTGGACTGCTGGAAGAGCGGAAGGTTGTGGCAATCGATGTTGGACGGAACATCGGAGCCTGGTTGACAAAATGGTCGACTCGTTCAGGTCAATAATTGAACCAACCAGAGAAATCCTAGAAACGCATGCAGGCCGATTAGAACCATGATCGCATCAGATGCTCGCCCATGGCGCTGTTTCTCCAGTGCCCATGATTCTCCTGAATTTCTAAGATCACGTGTCATTCGTCCCTTCCGCCAAAGAACGGTGATGAGGGCCAATCCGATCAATCCGCCTCCAGCGTGTAACCCCCCAGCTCCAGTGGGCAACAATGCCTCTGGTAGAGCCATATCCTCTGTTCGGATTCGATAGATTGCGTTGGCGGTGAATCCTCCCGCAACAAGAAGCCACGCGAGGATGTAGAGGCGTTCTCCATCCCGCTCATGGGAAGCCACTGCTGCCTTCCGTTCCTCCCCTTTCATGAGGCGCCCTCGCTGTCGCCAGCGATGCTGGCGAATCATCCATCCAATGACGGCGAGAGCGGCGATGGGATGAAGGAGAATAATGACCAGATTGGTCGGGTCCATGTCCTTGGGAGAAGAGTGTGGCACTTCAGCGATGCGTTGATGACATTCTGGCGGATGGGGTCGAATCTAAAGCGACTCAGAGATAGAAATCCTGTTGGAGGGGCATGCCCGGTTCAACCGCGTATTTCTCAAAGTCCTCGACCCCAGCTTCCATCAAGGCAGATTCGTCAGTGTAGAATTGTCCAGTGACAGTCTTGTTCTGGCTGAGGATGTGTAATGCTGCATCGGCAACGATTCTTGGTTTTCGGCTTCGTCGAACCATTTCTTCACCGCCAAGGGCCTCGTTGTAGCGAACCGCAGCAGTATCGATGGTCGTTGCCGGCCAGATGGCGTTGACCGCAATCCCATCCATGGCAAGTTCACCCGATAATCCGAGAACGAGCATCGACATGGAATATTTCGAAATCGTGTATGCCAGCGTTCCATTGAGCCATTTAGGGTCGAGTGCGATGGGGGGTGCAAGAACGAGGATGCGCCCAGCATCACTCTTCATCAGATGGGGTAGTGCTGCTTGACAAAGGGCGAATGAACCCCGACTGTTCACCTCATGGACGAGATCGAAACGCTTGATTGGCGTCTCGGCGAATGGTGCGATGAACAAAGCGCCTGCATTACAAATCACTGCATCGATGCCATTGAAGGCAGCAGCTCCCTTTTCGACCGCAGCCTGAACCTGTTCGATATCTCGAACATCCATCTGGGCGCAGATTGCCTTGCCTCCGACTGCTTCCACCAGTGCTTTGGTTTCAGGCAACGTGCCTGGCAATTTCTCGTTCGATTCCATTGAACGTGCACAGAGAATCACATTCGCACCTTCCTCACCCAAACGTATGGCCATGGCGCGACCAAGGCCTCGACTGGCCCCGGTGATGAGTACCGTCCGACCACGCCAAGATTCTATCTCCTGAACAACATCAACGAGGTTCTCATCCAACAAGACATCGGCAATTTCGCAGTAAGCGGTCATGGCGTCCTCTGTGTCGGTCCCCTCAATCTTCTTCCATGCCTTCCATTTGGCAACTGCGACCATCCCCTTTGCAATTGGGAGTCGGCCGGTTGCATCTCCTTCAGTCGCCTGTTTGTATAGAGAATAGAGGCGAAGAAGCGTGTTGTCATCCGGACGTTCTTCTAGAGCGAGGATGCGCTTGGATGCACGCTTGAATCGCTTCTCGATACTCAGAGTAACACCCCTTTTTGATTGGGTAGCAACCATTCTTCAACCAACCGTTTTCGAGTGTCTGTATCTCTCTCGGTGGTGTGAAAGTGCCCTTCGATGACATGGAGTTCGCACGGAGTGTGATGTTCGGTGAGGGCCTCTGAGAGTTGCTCGAAATGGACAAGGCCCAGTGTGCGATCCTCCGAGGCCTGTAGACCCAATACGGGGACTGTGGGCAGCCCCATGTGTGGAATCGCTGCCGTGGCGTAGCGGACTGGGAGGTCGGGATGAATGCGTTCATGTTCTCGACGGAGAATCCAACGGATCCATGGCATTGTGAATCGCAGGTAGCGAGGCATCGTTCGTTCGATGACCAAGGGATAGGACGTGACGGGAGATTCCACAATCACCCCGGCAAGACGGGGCTTCCACCAACCAGATGGGTGAGCACCGAGGCGCAGAGCAAGGAAACCACCCATGGAATGCCCGTATATCCAGACTCGTTCTGGCAATGGGTCCAGTTCAAGTGACAATTGATGAAGGAGAGCTTCCAAATCGGCGACCAATTTCAGAAGGGTCCATTCATCTCGTAATTTGCAACCCCCATGGCCTCGTAGATTCATGCCAACGACATCGAGATCGAGTTCGTTCAGGTGCCTGCAGCGCGCCTCGGCTCTGCGCAATGATGAGCCGTAGCCGTGGATATACAGAACCAAGCCTTTCGTAGGGGCTTCGGATGGAAGCCGATTCGCAGTGAGAGTGTCGCCCCCCCACCCTGCGAAACGGAAACCCTCCCAGCGTGGGTCGATGAGTCGACCGTCTTCAGGTGTGGGTGAGCGGAGATAACCCCGCAGTACAATACGTCGTAGAACAAGCCAGCTACCGATGGGGACACTAATGCCAGCCAACATCCAAGCCAAAGGCTCCCCCCTCCAACTGGGATAAATCAACAAGAGCAGAACCTCGAATACGATGGCGAACTCCAGCCAAGTGGATCGGCGGAGCAAGCGGGAGGTTGGAGGCACCGCATAAGCGGCAGCACCACGCATCTCTTCCGTACTGTTTGTCAGACTCACAACATGGCCTCCGGAAATTGCATCAGGTGTTTGTGGCCTGCCTGAACCTTGGCAGCCAGACCCACATTATCTGGAAGAATTTCCGCGAAGAATACGTCTGCAAGTTGGAGTTTGGCGTCGTAGAACGGATCCTCAGTGCCCGCTGCTTTCGCATCGTTGCAGACGCGCGCCATACGCGCCCACATGTAAGCAAGCATCGTATTGCCGAAGTAAGTACAGTAATCGGTGGCCCCTGCTGCAAGGAAGTGAGGATTGCCCATTCCTTCCGCAATCATCAACAGTGTCAACTGCTGGAGACCTCGCACACTCTGGTACAACGGTTTGGTGTACTTCGCCATATCAGCGTCATCGCGATTCTCCTCGATGAATTCAAGGAGGGGCCACATCAGACTGCGGAAATTCTTCCCGAAATCCTGAGTAATCTTTCGCCCAGCCAGATCGAGGGCTTGGATTCCATTCGTGCCCTCCCAAATCGGTGCGATTCGGGCATCACGATAGAACTGTTCAACGCCATATTCCGAAATATATCCTGCGCCACCCATGACTTGAATGCCGAGGCTGCAGGTTTCGCAACCGATATCAGTACCAATCGCTTTGATGATTGGGGTTAGCAATGCGATGAGAGCGGTTGCATGAGTCTTCAACTCGTCATCCCCGCGCCTCATTTGGTCGAGCAATGTTCCGGCCCAGGTTGCGAGTGCTCTGCACCCCTCGTTGTTTGCCTTCATCTTCAATAGCATACGGCGTACATCGGGGTGAACAAGAATAGAATCTGCTTTCTCTTTGAGGTCGCGGACACCTTTCAAATCACGGCCCTGACGACGCTCTACACACCAATCAAGTGCATTCTGGTAAGCGACCTCTCCGAGTCCAATTCCCATCATTCCAGTCGCAAGACGTTCTCTATTCATCATCTCGAACATGAGACGCATGCCTGTGTTCGCCTCGCCAACCATCCAGCCAATGCTGTCGTCAAAGTTGAGGACACAGGTCGGACTGCCATGCAACCCCATCTTCTCCTCAATTCCTGAACATGAGACACCATTCAAGTTGCTGTCATCGGGCAGGAATTTTGGCACGAGGAAGAGAGAGATTCCACGAGAGCCTTCTGGGGAGTCGGGCAACTTGGCCAGAACCATGTGAATGATATTGTCGCTGAGATCATGTTCACCGAATGTGATGAACACCTTCGTCCCTGTGATTAGATGTGAACCATCTTCCTGAGGCAATGCCTTGGTTCGGATAATCCCGAGATCTGTACCAGCGTGCGGTTCGGTCAAACACATCGTGCCGCACCATACACCGCTGGCCACCTTTTCGGCGTAAATCTCCTGAAGTTCAGCACTACCATGCCCAGAAATGAGATCATAGACACCCAAATTGAGTGCACCAACCGTAGAGAGTGCCATATTGCTTGAAATTGCAAATTCGTCCATCGCATTGCGGAAGAACTGGGGGCATTCCATGCCACCATGCTCGGGGCGTGCTGCCGCGGCAAACCAACCGCCCTCGGTTGTGACATCCCACGCCTCTTTGAAACCGGGAGCTGTGGTTACCTTGCCATTTTCATAGGTACAACCAATTTTGTCTCCAACGGCATTCGTGGGCAACCAAGCGGTTCGCATAATCTCGCCCCACTCTTCCATCATCATGTCAATCATGTCGCGGTCCCAGCCATCGTAGCTCAATTGTTCTGCCAACTCAACGACTTCGAATACTTCGTGCAGCAGGAAGGTGTAATCGCGTAGCGGTGCATCGTATCGTACCATTCTATCACCCCTCCTCAATTCCTCAATGGCTTGCCTGTCGCCAACATATGCTCCATGCGATCCAGTGACGCAACATCCTTTGCGAGCGTTGCGATGGCCGCACGTTCAAGGGCCAGAATTTCGTCTTCCCCAATCTCCACCATCACGTCTGCATCATCGCCACCCGTCAGCACTTTGGCAAGTTCGCCGACGACGACAACATCGTGTGGAGTTGCCTTTCCTGATGATGCGAGATCGTTCAACGCCATCTCAAGTGCGAGACGGCCCGAGGGTCCTGGAAGTTGATAGGTGTGAGGCTCCGGTGGTGAGTAATCCTCTGCAAGTTTCAGCACGCGGGCCTTTGCATCAGCCAAGAGCCGATCGCGATTCATCGAAATCCGATCTGTGGGCCTGAGATATCCTAGTTCACGGGCCTGTTCAGCAGATTTTGCCACTTTTGCCAATCCAATGTTCTCGAATGCTTGCATGGGTGCTCCCATCGGTCCACCCGAGGAAATGCCGAAATTCGGGAGGCGGCCAAGAATCTCCTTGCAACCACCCCAACCAGGGATGATGCCAACGCCCACTTCGACGAGGCCGATGTAAGATTCTGAGTGGGCCTGAACTGCGTCACAATGCATGAGTACCTCACATCCTCCACCGACGCACATTCCCGCCGCTGCGGCAACGACCGGTACGTCTGCGTACTTCAGTGTCTGATACGTATCCTGTCCAAGTTTGATGAATTGTTCAACCTCCTTCCAGGCGCCCAGATTCGCGGCGAACAAGGCCAGACCCAGATTGGCACCGGCACAGAAATGTGATCCATCATTGCCAATCAGGATGCCTTTCCATCCTTCGTTCTCGGCGATATCGACGGCGGTCATCAGCATCTCCATGCTGTTGGGGTCCATCGCATTGAGTTTCGAATGATATTCAACCAACAATACACCATCACCGGCGTCCCACAGGCTTGCCGAACCGTTGCGTTTGATTGCACGACCCTGTCGACGTTTGAGATCGGCGACGGTGAATGTGGCCGCAGGTCGTGGAACGAGAACATACGTTCCCTCTGTAGTGATTCGAGTGGGTTCACCCTCAAGTGTTCCATGAAAACCGCCATTCTCAGCGGCCAATCGGAGAAAATCAGGGACATCCTTGTCCAAAGCTTCCAACTCAGTGATGAGCCAATCAAGTCCAAGTTCATCCATCATTTGGAATGGGCCCTTCTTCCAGTTGTATCCAACTTGCATGGCACCATCGATTGAAGCGATATCAGCACTGACCACTGGTACCAGAGATGCGGCATAGGCAAAAGTGTCGAGAAGAATCTCTTTCACGAAGCGAGAACCGGCATCATCCTTCTCGATGAGACGGGCCAATCCTTGCTTTCCAATTTTGGCTGAAGGGAATGCAGCGCGACGATTCGCAGTGGCGTATTCGCCGGTTTGGAGGTCTCGAGCCTCTTTGATTCGTTGACCGTCGTCTGTATTCAATCGATAGAATCCACCTTTCCCTTTTCGACCTGTATATCCATCCTCGATCATCGCCGTGATGATATCGCCACCCCGTCCAGCAATCGTGTGCAAGGCATCCTCCTTGGGGAGGTGTTGCACCATCGATTCAATCACATGAGGGACGAGGTCGATGCCGACCAAATCCATGAGTGCGAAAACGCCAGTCTTTGGCAAGCCGATGGGGCGACCCAACATGGCATCGGCTTGTTCGACAGTGAAACCATGATCGAGTGTTGCGGCGATTGCGCGTTGGACGAAGTAGATGCCCAACCGATTGCCAATGAATCCTGGTGTATCATTGCAGAGTGTGACGCGCTTGCCGAGTTTCTCATCCGCGAAGGATGTGAAGCGTTGCAACGTCTCTTCCGGGACTTCCTTCGAAGTGACGACTTCCAGCAACGGAAGATAGCGAGGTGGATTGAAAAAGTGAGTGATGAGAAATCGGCTGGATAGACTTGAAGGCATGCCAGCAACGAGTTTAGAGCGAGGTAGCGTTGAGGTGTTTGAAGAGAGAATTGCGTGTTCTGGCATATACTCTGCCAACTTCGCATAGACATCACGCTTGATGTCCAGTCGCTCGATGACGACTTCGATGACCCAATCCCGATCGGCGAGAAGATGTAAGCTGTCGTCCAGATTTGCAGGAGTGATGCGTTCGGCGAAATCGGGGTGCATCAGTACTTCTGGATTGGCCTTCAACATATTCTTGATCGCACCTTTGGAGAGAACGTCGGGATCCTCGGCACCGTCAGGAACGATGTCCATGAGAACCACGTCGCAACCCGCGTTGGCGCAGTGCGCGGCGATGCCTGCACCCATCAAACCGGAGCCGATTACAGCAACTCTGAGAATCCGTCCATCTTCTTTGGCAGAGGTGGTAGGGTCTTGTTTGGGTACAGCAATTGTCATTCAGTCCACCTTCTCAAGGACGGTGGCAATCCCCTGACCGCCACCAATGCACATGGTTGCAAGTGCTGTCTTTGAGCCGTTTTGAGACAATAACTTGGCTGCTCTTCCAACGATTCGAGCACCGGATGCACCCAGAGGATGACCGAGCGCGAGCGCGCCGCCATCGAGATTGACTTTGGTCTGATCGAGGTTCATCTCTTCAATGACCGCGAGAGATTGTGCAGCAAAGGCTTCGTTGAGTTCGATGATATCCACATCCT
>CAXEUI010000004.1:0-14975 GCA_963999335.1 uncultured Candidatus Poseidoniales archaeon | reverse complement strand
TGGATCCGAACGAAATCCGCAAGATGTCCGCAGTCGAAGTGAAGACCGCGGATACCTACAAGGACGATGGACACGCCTACAGACAAGGTTTGATGGACAATCGCATGGGTGTTATTGAACCGGGTGTTCGATGCGAAACCTGTGGCAACAAGCATGACGTTTGTCCAAGTCACTTTGGTCACATTCAACTTGAACTCCCCGTCATCCACATTGGATTCACCAATCTGTTGAAGACCGCACTCAAGTCCACCTGTAACAAATGCAGCCGCATTCTGTTGCACGAGCAAGAGGGCACTCACCCGAACGACCCGGAGAAGTCCGAGCAGGACCACTATCGAACGCGCGTCTACGATGTCATCCAGAAGCACGGTGTTGGGTCAACCGAATTCAGCAAAGTCATCAAAGAGATAGTCAAGATTTGTTCGGGTGCCAAGCGTGCAGTCTGTATGCACTGTGGTTCCGAACAGGGCAAGATCCAACTCGACAAACCCACCACTTTCAAGGAGAAGAAGATGGACAAGGGCGAACACAAGTTGAATGCTCGTGACATCCGAGAATGGCTTGAAAGAATCCCAGATGCTGATTTGATTTTCGTTGGCATGGATAAAGACGCAAGTCGTCCCGAATGGGTCATCATGCGCGTACTTCCTGTACCACCAATCACGGTCCGTCCATCCATTACTTTGGATAGTGGCGACCGAAGTGAGGATGACCTTACTCACAAACTTGTGGACGTTCTTCGAATCAATCAACGCTTGCGAGAGAATCGTGATGCTGGTGCCCCCCAACTCATTGTTGAGGATTTGTGGGAACTGCTGCAATATCACATCACGACCTATTTCGACAACCAAACGGCTGGCATCCCACCCGCTCGTCACCGTTCGGGCCGCCCCCTGAAGACGCTCACACAGCGCCTCAAGGGCAAGGAAGGACGTTTCCGAAGCAACCTTTCCGGAAAGCGTGTGAACTTCTGTGCGCGAACCGTCATCAGCCCCGATCCCAATCTTGGCATCAATGATGTCGGTGTGCCCGTCCAGTCTGCAAAAGAACTGACCGTCCCGATTCGAGTCACTGGTCGAAACCGTGAACAGTTGCGACAGATGATTCTGCGTGGCCCCGACATTCACCCGGGTGTGAATTACATCGTTCGTGGAGACAACCACCGCGTACGAATCACCGATCGGACCAAGTTCATGTGGTCTGGATTCCGTTGCCACAACCCCGAATGTCATTCGGGTGATGTTGAGAGAGGAGAACCCTACCCTGGCCTTCGTTCAGATCTCAACGAGGTTCTTCCAGCGCCCAACTTCCTTCCCGGCATCGAGATTGAAGAGGAGTTCAAGCGGGTTGAAGGGGAAGAAGAGGCTCAGTCAAAGTGGGTCCCTAATCTTGAGGCCACCATTCCCAATCTGCGTGGAGAGGATAGCAACGGGAAACAACTGGAATACGGGGACCCTCGCGCCATCATTTACCAGCGTTGGGTCTTTGAACGTGAGAACCCTAGCCAACCGTTCCCATCTGAACTTGAGGTCATCTGTCCACATTGTGGCAGCCCTGAAATTGCTGAGGATACACGCAGCAAGGTCGAAGATCGCCTTGCGACGGTGGATCTTGATGGCAACCCCAAGCCGGGCATGATTGTCGAGCGCCACCTGATTAACGGCGACGTTGCAATCTTCAACAGACAACCTTCTCTACACCGCATGTCGATGATGGTCCACGAGGTTCGGGTCATGGAAGGCAAGACCTTCCGATTCAATCTCGCCGTCTGTACACCATACAACGCTGACTTTGATGGTGACGAGATGAACCTTCACGTGATTCAATCTGAAGAAGCTCGTGCTGAGGCGAAGATTCTCATGCGTGTCCAGGAACACATCATCACCCCACGTTACGGTGGCTCAGTCATCGGTGGAATTCACGATCACATCTCGGGGGCATACCTGTTGAGTCACAACAACCCCTTCGTCTCGAAGGCCATCGCACTCGATGTCCTTGGACAGATTGGCTGGTCGGGTGAACTCCCCAAGGAGAGTGTGGTGGACGGCGTTTCCGGTTACTATGGCCTTGAGCTGTTCAGCCTCATCATCCCCGAAGGCTTCAGTCTACACTATACAAGCCGAAGTATGGACGAGGTCTCGATTGAAGGCGGTCGTGTCCTCCATGGGACCCTTGACAAGCGTGCTATCGGCGCTGAAGACGGTCGACTTCTCGACGCTGTGGTTCAAACACATGGCCCGACCGTGGGCGCAAAGTTCCTCGACCACATGACCAAACTCACGATTGGAATCTGCACTGCCATGGGCTTCACCACCGGAATCGATGATGAAGACCTGCCAGCAGCCGCAACTGAAGCAATTGCGCAGCGCAATGCAGAAGCCAGTGACGCGGTCGATGCTGAACTCGAGAAGTTCGGTACTGACGGACGCAAATACGAATCTCGTCCCGGACGCACTTCACTTGAGACCCTTGAGGAGAACATCCTGCAGATTTTGGACCAGTGTAAAGCAGAAACAGGTACAATCGCCAAAGATCACCTCACAGATGACAACCCTGCGGTCATGATGGCTGTCTCGGGTGCCCGAGGTTCCATGGACAACTTGGCGATGATGGCCGGTTCAATCGGTCAACCAAAGGTCCGTGGCAAGCGTCTTGAACGCGGTTACAGTGACCGTGTGTTGTCGCACTTCCGTCGAGGTGCCAAGGGTGCGAAGGAGAAAGGCTTCGTCGCATCTTCATTCAAGCGTGGCCTTGAGCCCACCGAGTTCTTCATGCTCTCTGTATCGGGTCGTGAATCCCTTGTCGACACTGCAGTTCGTACGAGCAAATCTGGTTACATGCAGCGCCGTCTCATCAACGCGATGGATGACCTCAAGGTCTGGAATGATGGACAGCATTCGGTACGAAACACAGCGAACCGCATCATCCAATTCCAGTACGGTGAAGATGGCATCGACCCCAGTCGCTCATTGAAAGGAGAACCCATCAACGTCCCCCAGATCTTGGATGATGTATTGGGAGGTGGCAAGTGATGGTTGTCAAGTCAGCGACGAAGAAGAAGCTCATGGACATGGGTATTCAAGAGGAATTCGCCCACAAACTTGCAGATGATCGCAAGTGGGACGATGTGAAAATCCTCTCGCCCGGGGAAATTGCGCAGATTTGCGGCCTCTCATCCGAAGAGGCCACCGCCATTCACAACACACTGCAAACCTTCGGAAAATCAGGTGGTTCCGATTCCAGTTCAGCCACAACCACCGTGGTCAGGCGCAAGAAAGCGCTTCGACGCACAGTCCAGAGAGATTTGATTCTGCAGACTTACGATCAAGAATCCAAGATAGAAATCATCAACCGAGATATCGGCAGAGAAGATCCAATCTTCCAGTCTCTGGTCAAGGCAGCGGATAAGGAAGGCGTCCAACTCACAGACCGTATTTTTGAGAATCTCTCCGCAGGCATTCGTGAACGTGGAAGGGTCAAGTTGACACCGACTCAGGCGAAGAAGATCGTCACTGAAGCAGGCACTCAATACTCACGGGCGTCCGTGGATCCCTTTGAGGCGGTTGGCATTGTCACTGCACAATCCATCGGCGAACCTGGAACTCAGATGACGATGCGAACATTCCACTATGCAGGTGTTGCGACAGTCAACGTGACTCAGGGCCTGCCCCGAATCATCGAGATTGTCGATGCACGAAAGGTTCCCAACACGCCCACGATGAATATCTACGTCGAGGAATTGGATTCCAAGGGCAAGCCACTCGCAGAGAATGAGGTCGCTGTACAGAAATTGGCGGCTGCCCTAGAGACTACCACAACCAAAGATATCGCAGACATCGATGTCGAAGTCGCTCAGCGTTACATCGTGCTGAAACTCAAGAACCCTAGTCTCAAATTGAAGAACATGACTGGGGCCGAGGTTCGCGACAAGTTGTCTCGTGCTCTTCGATTGTTCATCGCCATTGAAGATGGTTCTGAGTCGAAGCCAAAGGTGCTGAAGATTATCCCAGGGGTTGCCAAGGAGGACGATTTGAAGGACATCGATTCCAACCCTCCCACATACACTGAACTTCTGCAACTTGAAGAGAAAATCAAGTTACTCCGACTGAAGGGTGTCAAGGGCATCGATCGTGCCAATGTTCAGATTGATAAAAAGGGTCAATACTACATCTCGACGATTGGTTCCAATCTCTCCAAGGTTTCAGACTTCGCCGGCGTAGACCGCGGGCAGACGTATACCAACAACATCACGGAAATCCACGATTATCTAGGAATTGAGGCCGCCCGACAGGCCATCATCAACGAGCTGGTTCTCACCCTTGAAGGCGCACGCTTGGATGTCGATGATCGACACTTGCTAATGGTCGCTGACGTCATGACCAGTGAAGGCGAAGTTCGTGCGATTGGTCGCCACGGTGTCTCTGGAACCAAGCACAGTATTCTCGCTCGAGCAGCGTTTGAAGTTACGGTGAATCACCTGTTGAAGGCTGGAATCATCGGTGAGCGAGACAATCTCACCGGTGTTGCGGAGAACATCATCGTTGGCCAACCGATTGCCCTTGGAACAGGGAGCGTCGAGTTGTTCTATATCCCAGAGAATGAGTAATACTCATCCATGAGAAGCATTTGTGGAGAATGGAGGAATACGAATGGACTTGAGTCGAGAACTGAAAACTGCAATCAAGAGTGGAAATCTGACCTTTGGTCAGAATCAAGCCTCCGATGCTTGTGCCAACGGAGAAGCAATGTTGCTGATTTTTGCGCTCAATTGCCCGCAAGAATACATCGACGGATTGCGGGCACGACACCCCGATGTCCCCATGCATCGAACCAATTTGGTGAATCGCGAATTGGGTGCGGCCTGTGCAAAACCCTTCCCGATCAGCACCATCTGTGTTCTGGGTGAAGGCGGCAGCGAATTGCTCAGCCTAGAGCCGAATCTTGATTGAGAGAGTGAAAGCCCCCTTCTCGTCCAATTTTCGACGGAGTGTTCAAGGCAGGTACGGTCGCCGTAGGCGACCATGGAGACCTTGATTCGAGATTTGCTCACTCAACTCGGCGCTTCATTGGACCCTCCCCCCTCGTACACACCGTGCCCCGGTATCTCCCTTCTAGGTCTCCTCAGCAATCCGCCTGCCACTCGGAGTGGCCCAAAGTTATCCATTGGAACGCATGTGTGGCATGCACATGATGGTTGGGCGCCATTGGACAATCTTGAGATTGAACGTTGGTTGGTTGATGCCCCTTCTGGATCGCATTGGCTTCTTTCTGAACGGCCCCTTCGTTTGGAGGAAAAGCCTCGACGTGCAGATGTCGAATACGAGGTATGGGGGCCGGATCGATTCGCTCAGTGGTTGGGTGAGGCCGTCCTCAACGGGGATTTGAATGCGGACATCCCGCAAGCCACACCTGAATCTGTGGTCGAAGTTGAAGAGGTTGAGAGAACGACACCATCTCTCAAACAAACCGGACCATCAGCCCTCCGGCCTCAAATTGAACTTGAGAAAATCTTGGATAAGTTGACACTGACTCACGCCGAACCTCGTCCCGTTCTCCTCACTGCAAGAATTTGGGCCGTGACTGGGATTTTGCGTGGGCCCGAAAATGCTGCTGAAAGGCAATGGTGGGAATTGCTTGAGGATCCGTTCACAGGTGAAATCGATCACCTTGGAACGGTTGAAACGCTTGATTTTATACCCAACTTAGAGAGAATGGAACCCAAGGTATGGGTCGATGAATCCGAAATCGCTCCAAGATTGGCCAGTCTTTGTGAAGAGCGCCGTCACTATACTGTCACAGAATCGAGCGGATCGAACCAAGTTCAAGGTAGCGTCTTACACTGGTGGAAGTTGGACCCTTCAAGTGCAGAGATGACACCAAGATTGGCCCTTCTACCCGCTTGGCAACTTCGAATTCCCGAACGGGGCATGGCCCTTGTACATGGTCTCACTGGGCAATTGATATCGATGCCGTAATCAAGTCACAACTTCATCTAGCCGATCCTGCTCAACCGCTCGACGAATCTCCATCGCGATTCGCCGTCCACTACTCATTTGTTTACGCCAAGTGGCGTTCCCGTAGGGGTGGCCGACGTTAAGGTGGACATTGGTGCCGCCGCCCAATCTGGGTGCAACGTCATAGATGTAGTAGTCCATGTCCTTGTCAATGCACGTCTGTAAGCAGAATGGGCCAATGATGCCTGGATCATAGTGCTCTTTGCTGGCCTTGATGAATTTCTCTCCGAGTTCAAACGCTTTCTCCAGCAGACTCTCACGAATTGTAGCTGTATTGTGTCCGACCACCGTCATTTCAGGAATTTGTTGATGTGCTGGCATGGTCATTTGTTGTGGTGCAGGCAACCGTACATGCCCATCGAGTGACGATTCAAATCTCCAATCAACACCCAACAACTCAAGTTTTGGCATTTCGTCCTCAAGTGGGCTATAGAAGAAGTTCAGGTTGAACACTGGTCCAATCACGTAACGCTCGATTCGGGCTCCATCCAGGCTCGCCTGATCGATGACACCTTCCTTGAGCAAAGTTGCCGCTTTTTCGCTGTATTCGTCAAATGATGAACATGTAAAGAATCCACGTTCCAATGTCTTTTGGGCATGATGCAACTTCACGATGACCAAGCAATCGATGTCCTCTGGATTTTCGATGGCTTCAGGATAGGGCAAACCTGCTTGTTCGAGAATCCAATAGTAGTCTTGTTCTTCGGTTCTCTCTTCCATGCGCAGCATGTTTCGACTGCCGAACATGGGGACTTTGAAATCGTTCTCAATATTCTCAATCGAACTGTATGATGTAAACGAACGATTCGGAATATACACGACATTTCTCTCGCGCATCTGTTGTTGAAAATCAGGTGCCAACACATCATTGAACGAATTGAGGACAATCGCCTTATCGACCATCCCCCGGGTCACTCTTCCCGATGAAGTCCGTTTGGTTTTGAAATAATCAGAGTACGTTTTTTCGCGTCCTTTCTGACAATATGCCACGGTCGGGAATCCTTCCTCAATCGCACCATCACAGATGTCAAGCGCACTGTGGCTGGCCGTCATTCCGATGCGCAATTTCAGACGATCATATTCTTCAAGAATCGCTTGGATTTCATCAGAACCAATCATGGAAATCAACTGCCCCTCTGTAGGGCCATCAACTCATCTGTCGACAAGGTTTCTCCAGACATGAGTTTAGACATGAGATCCTGCACTTCAACTCTGGCCCGCTGGGTCTTTCTACCAGTATCTTTGCCCGCATCTTTGTTGCCCTTTGCACGAATAATATCTTGAATCGAGTGTAGGCATCGTAGGCTGACAATATAGGATTGATGTGCAGTATCTGCCTCACGCTTTGCACGGCGAACCTGAGCCTGACTGGCATCTGCTTTCTCTCGCAATCGATCCACCTCTTCACTCAATTTTATCATCAAGTCGTGTGCTTCTTGTGCAGTATCTGCCACATGTGTGACGACTTGATGCGCCTCTTCCTGTTCATCAATTGCTCGCTGTAGATTTTCTCGGGCCTCTTTGAGTTCAACATTCGAATCTTCTTTCTCAGACATTTTGCGGAGTTTCCTCCTCATTTCACGAATCTGTTGCTCAAATTTTGTCTCATTCTTGCCGGTTAATTTTCCCATGCCAAAATCGTCTTCAAGCTTCTCGATTTTTCGACGCAATGAGGCCGGCGTATCTTCCTTGTTTCTTCCTCGTCGATCGTTTTGATAACCTCTCTGCTCTCTTTCGGGAGACAATTCACGCAATTTCTCTTTGGCAGTACGGACGTCTTGATTCTTGGTCGCCCGTTCTGATTTCGCTTCACGCACAGACCCATTCGCATCATCTCGAATGACCTTCTGTCGCTGAACTTCTGCTATGAGTTCACGAACTTGACTGTTGAACGTGTTGCGAGTGCCAATGAACTCTCTCATTTTCGCATTCAATCCATCACGTACATCACGGTTAGTGGTTGCTTTTTTATCCACAATCCCTCTCAAATCTCCTATCATTGGAAAGATGTCATCCATTTGAGATCACCATATGGGCCGACGCAGTCAGGCCTTCAGTCAACCATGCCAAATGGCTGTGCCATATAATCGCTGCTCTCGGTTCATCGCCCCCTGTGGGGGCGTATTCCAGTTATGACACCATTTGGAGAGAACGATTAAACCCCGTCTGCAAAGCGCACGAGTTGATTCCCATGTTCATCGATGGAATGCCCGGAATGGACCGAGTTCTTTCAACAGATGTGAATCCTCCTTACCTGACCCTTGTCACAGGGCCTCCTGGTTCGATGAAATCCACATTTTGTCTTTCATTGGTTGCCAACCATCTGCGCCAATCTGGTGGCTTTGGTTTGTATTGTACTGTGGAAGAGACCACCGGGAGTTTGCTTCGTTCATCTCATTCACTCGGCCTTTCACTTCCTCAAAATCTTCAGATTACAGATTTCACTGAGTTGCGCAACGAGAACGAGGCGATGGATTATCTGAAATTCACTCAGAAGATGATTGAGCATTTCAAAAGAGAACGCGGAAATGCATTCACTGTTTTCGTCCTAGATTCGCTGGGTGCGATTTACAGTTTGACCAGTGTCGATGAAGAGATGCGCAAGAGGATGTTCAAATTCTTTGAATTCTGCCGCAATCAGAACCTGCACACCTTCGTAATCACGGAGCGGCAGACCGGTGAATATGCTGAACTTGAGGGCAATGAAGGCTTTCTGGCCGATTCGATTCTGAATCTGGGCTTGGATCGCCGAAATGGCCAAATCGTTCGAACCATGCAGATTGAGAAAATGCGACATATCCGGCATTCGATGGAAAAACAGGCGATGGAGGTCACAAGTGCCGGTCTCGTATTGCTCGGACCCTTGTTCGATTAAGCCAGATCGATGATTCGACCTGCAGCATCTTGAAGTGCACTTCGCAACGAACCAAGATTCGCGTTAGGATTAGCATGAATCAGAAGCAATCGATCTTCATCGACTCGGTGTGACAGCATCACTGCCTCGCTGGTCCGAACCATCATTCTAGCTGGAGTGTCTTCGACGAGTGCATCCAAACCAATCCACATTGCAACCGCCGATTCAACCTCCTGCTCGGAAGGAGCAAAATCGATTGGCAATGCGTCAGGACCAATGAGGGCAACCCATTTCACATCATCGTGACCCAGTAAATCCTCCATGAGGCGTGTTCTCATCATCTGGTGCCAGCCAAAGGAGGGGCATCATTGTGACGCTGCTTCAACGAGCAAGGGACCCCGCATCAACCATCCATCGTGCCCACGATAGAAACCTACGATGCGCCCCCTGGGCCGAAGCCCACGACGGTGATACATCCCGATGGCGGCTTCATTGTCTTGGCGGACTTCCAGTTGGACGGTTCGAATGCCGACAGTCTTCGCCGCCATCGCGAATCGTCGCCATCCTTCGGCCCCGATTCCATTTCCCTGCAACTCGTTCGCGACGGAAAATGCCAGTACGCGCGCAGATTGTTTGGACAATCGCATCACCCAGAGTATCCCCCGATCTCTTTTGCCATCGGTGAGAACCCAGCGGCCAAATTCTTCATTCAATGGTAGGTCTTGAAGGCGATCGATTTCGTATGCTTCACCAGTGGTTTCCAATATCAATTCACGAACCTTTTCCAGACGGTTCGAATCCCATTCATTGAGTGATGATACCTGGGTCCAATTGAGCCCAGACATCCAACATCACCTGCGTCGCTTTTCTCTTTCTTCCGCGTTCAGCGAACGTCTACGACCCCGGGCCGCACCTACCTTGCGCCGCTTCTGTTTCTCAGGTTCGGGCACGGCATCACCCTCAGACTGTTTTGCATCGGAAAGCGCCTCAAGTCCCCCACTGTTCAACAAGGCCCCCAGGTCTTCCAAAGTGAGGGCGCCACCGCTGCTTGCACGGGCTTTGACTTCATCGAGACGGGGGCCGATTGTTCGCCCACCTCTACCGCCTTTCTGTGTTTTCCTTCGAACTCGTGCATAGGCTTTGAGGCGTCCAATCTCTCTTCGTGCCTTCTTGAGTCCCTTTCGTTGTTTATTGATGATTTCCAACTTTCCTGCGATTCGTTCGTTGAGGTTCCGAATCTCTTTGGGATTTGCCTTCTGGTCAGGGATTTCTTCGCGCGCTTCTTCTGCGATTGATTTTCTCTCCTCGCTCAACTTGTCGAGTTGCTTCAATTTCTCATCTTGATTTCTCAGCAACTCGATGTATTTCTGATGCAATTCATTGCCATGAATCTTTCGCGCGTGCATGGCCTGCAATTCAAAGAAGAATGAGAATAGTTTGACCTCGTGATCCCGGTTGGGCATTTTTGAGAGATCATTCGGAATGGTTGCCAATCTACGGTGGGTTTGGACCAATCGTTGTTCGATGATTTCCAAGGGCGGTGGTACATTTTCGTTGATTGCATCACGTTTTTGTCGAATCGCTTGGGCTTTTCCGCGAATGGTCCTGAATTCATTGAGAACAGACGTTCGTTCCTTGCTGATGCCACGTGTTGATTCTTGGATTGCGCGAAGAGATTGCACGAGTTCGATTTCCACGCCGCGTTCCTGTTCAACTCGTTTCAGTTCCTGTTCGGTGGCTTGCATCGATGCATTGAGTGATGTGGTCCTCTCTTCAATCTCTAAATCGGAAAGAGATTCCAAATCGTCAAACAATCCCTCCTTCGGCTTTGAAGGCTGGCGTTTGCGTTTGCCTTTCTCCTCACTCATTCTTCTTCACCACCATCTGGTTTTGTGCTCAAAGGCAGTTCAGCGTTGCGCCGGCGGATGCTTGAACCTCCCCCTGATTCAACTTGTTTGGCGTTTCTCAGTAAATCGTCCAAGCCATTATTCAGGGAAGCCTCCCAGAAGGCAATGGCCGACTTAGATTGCTTGATGAGGGCTCGAGAGCGTTCAACCTGGCGCATGGAATTGCGCAATTCCGCTCTCTTCTCCATAAATTCAGCGTGAATCGGCTCGTTGTTCCCAACATGAGTCAACATCTCCTGATGCAATTTGTCGGCCAGTTTGAACAATTTCTGCATTTTCCGACTGGAGTCAACGTATTGGGACATCTCAGGATTGTCCTTCCGACGCTTTTCCAACCATTCCTCATTTTTTTTCAAGAGGGCTTTTCGTTCCGCGAGCAATTTTCGTTCAGCCGTTAGAGACAACGCTTGCTTCTCGATTTTCTCCTCAATCACTTCAAGCGCTTCTTCGAGTTTCTCTTGTGCCCATTTTGGATCAAGACTCTTCAATCCACGAGATTCATCTAATTGTTCCCTCAGTACACGAGTTTGTTGTAACAACTGGCGCGCCTCTTGCTGCGCTTCGTTTCGACTGATTTTGAGCTCAGATACTTTGTTGGACTCGCCATCTCGTGCCAACCTCAACCGTTCTACTTCAGGGGCCAACGTATCAGCATCATCCACCATACGAGCTTCAATGTCGGGCAGTGCCTTCGCAAGCAACATTCTCCGCTCAAGAATTTTCCCCGCAAGTTCCTCCGGTTTGAGGGCGAGTAGGTCCGTCAGATTCATGCAGAACGAGTCGCCGAACAACGGGTTCCGCATAAAGGTTCAGCGATTCACCTGCCCAAACAAGGCAAGGGTCTTGAACTGTACGTGGCCAAGCACATGCATGACCATAGGTCATGGACGTTGCTTCTGGGTTCCCCTACTGCTCCTATTGCCCCTATGCATCCCCTTGGCATCGGCAGCGGGCGGAGGCCTACTATTGTCAGGGGATAGTTTCGCCATCACCGGCGATCAAGAAGTCGGGGCAGGCGATGTCAATATCACTGTGGATGTGGTCGCCCACGACTCTAATTCAAACGGATTCTTAGAAATGACATTCACAGCAGAGGACAACACTCCATTGGCTTCAGATAACCGTTCAATCAGCTTATTGGTCGATGAATCCTCCACAGAAATCTTCGATTTCGCATCCGTTCCAATCGGAACACATACACTCACGCTTCAACTGTGGGGTGATGTTGGTGTTGGTTTTGAGAACAATCTGACTCAGATTCAAGTCTTCATCCAGAGATTGTCCCCAGGAAACGCATCTATAGAATCTTCAGACGGCTGGACGGTGATTTCAGTTGATTCAGATAGCGGTCAAGCGAGTGGAAATAATACTCTAAGAGATGGTGACCATGCTTGGGTGATTGCAACGGCTGAGAATACCGGTGATGTGACTTGGTCTGGAAACGCAACAATTTCCAACCAGAGTTCTGTACTATCCGTTCAGCCAATCAACATCGGTGGATTGTCTACAACATCCGTGAATTTCACGATTGGTCCTCTGTTTGAAGGTACGACAACAATTTCGATTGATTTGATGGAGAATCAAACGAATGTCGCATCTGATTCTCTTCTCTTGGATATCGGCCCACCTCCATTGCCACGGCCCCTGCTACTGATGAACCCTGAATCTGCGAATCCTGATCTTGGGGATTCAATCAATTGGACGATTTCAATGGAAAATTCAGGTGAATCGACATTTGATGCATCCATCTTCTGTAGTTTCCCTACAGGGGTACAGATTCTGAACGAATCAATTTCAGTTCCTGCAGAACAAAATCAAACTTGGATTGTGAGTGTGGATGTGCGCCCAGGCCAACTCGATTGTTCAGTCACCAGTTCTCAACGCCTGCATGTCGATTCAATCACTTCTACTTCTCATGTCTATGATATGTCGGCGGGACACTTGATGCGAGCTGGCAGCGATGGCCTCACGGTCACGGGGGGACCATTCCATGTTGGAGACCCCGTTCCACTGGCCATTCTAATTCACAATGGCGGGGATTTTTCAGGTGTGGCCACACTTGAAGTCAGAGAAGGCGATTCTGATGGCAATAACATGGGTTCATGGATTCCATTGGAGACTCGAACATTGGAGGTCGGCAGCAGCCTAGAATTGGGTTCCCAACATCTCCCCAGTGTTTCAGGCGAGAGACAGATTGAATGGCGAATCGTGAGTTCGGACAGCCTCGTCGCCAACGATCTTTCGGGGTCCATTTCTCTGATTGTACAACCTTCTCAGTCTCTGGATGTCAGTATTTCGTCATCTGGGTGGACACTCAGTGATGGATTGGTTGTTGAAGTCACGACCACGCTCTCCCCCGGAGAGAGTCGCCTCGTCTTGCTTGATGTCGGAACTTCAGGAGCCTCAGGTGATGTTTCTCAGATTACTGTTGAGATTCTTCTTTCCCCAGGCCAACGAACACTGACCTACAATCTGGGGCACCCTACTGCATCATCTCTTGCATGGGCGGAACTCACACCGATTGCTTGGACCTCCTCTTTTGTTGCCGAGGATGAGGTCACATTAATCCGACCCAATCCTCAAACCTCTGTAACCATCGATTCTGTGAGTCCTGCAACTCCAGTCTCTGGCGAACCAGTCACCATATCCTATTCATTGGTCAATGAAGGCGGAGGGGATACTTTGCCTGGAGACCTCATGCTCATCGATCTGAAACACGATGGTGAGGTCCTGTGGACCGGAACGGCTCCAGTGGTTGCTTCAGGCGAGACCACCACCGCTTCGTTCTCCCTCGCAGAATGGCCATCCTCTTCTGTGGTCGACCTGAGTTTGATCTGGCACACCTCCAGCACAGATGCAACAGGCACTGATTCCTTCCTTTCTCAAGCCGCACAAACAACTGAGGAAGGTTTCACTCTCGATTGGATGTCCATCCTCTATGGCTCCCTTTCAGGATTGTTCATTGGTCTTGTGACCCGCACTGTGATGCGTGCCAGAGCAGGCAAGCCATTGCTATCTCGACGTGAACGTGGTGAACGGAAGGCCAAACCAAAGAGGACAGTTTCGAAAGTCGTCGACGATAAAGTCGAGGTCGCTTGTCCAGCCTGTGATCAGCGACTCAGGGTCCCTTCAACATACAGTGGTACGGCTCGTTGTCCTGCATGTGCACAAACCTTCCCCGTCGAGGCGGTTGAAGAAGAAGTTCCAGAAACGCCCGACGTTGATGAGGAAATGGAGCAGGCAGATGAAGAGGTCGAATCCGTGCAAGACCAAGCACATCCAACACCGGTTGTCTCAGACGAGGAGAAGACCTCATCATCGTCTGATGATGTTATCCTATGCCCGGCTTGCCAACAGAAATTGAAAGTCCCTTATGATCGACGACCCGTACGGGCACGCTGTCCGGCGTGCAAATGTGAATTCCGTGCATTGAAGGGCTGATTCATGTGAGTGAACGAATCAAAGAATTTGAAGAGATGTACCTCAAGACCCTCTACGAATTTTATGTTGAAGATCCACAACAGCCAATCCGCAACAGTCGAATCGCTGAAGCGCTCGGTGTGAGTCAAGCAGCCAGCAGTGAGATGGTTCAGCGGCTGGCGGGCAAAGGCATTCTCTATCATATCCCTTATCGTGGTTCTACTCTGACCGAGGCGGGTGTTGAGGCCGCGGCTAGAATCAAGCGTCGTGAATGTCTGATGGAAGTATTCCTCATCCGTATGATTGATTACAAAGGTGATGTGAAAGCCGCGGCCTGTCGGCTTGAACATGCTTTGACTGATGACCTTGAATCTGCCATAGATCGATTGTTGGGGTATCCCGAGTCCACACCCGATGGCGAGATTATTCCCACCGTTTCAAGGCATATCGAACCGATTACGAATTCCATGCTCCTTCCTCTTCACGCACTCCCGATTGGCATGTCAGGTGAAATTGAATTATTGATCCTTGAAGGCGCTGACACCCGAACCCTTGAGGGCCTTGGAATTGTTGTGAGTTCAACCATCCATTCGACGGACGATGGCTTCTCTTTGAATGGCCAACGAATCGAAATCACTTCTGCCTTGGCAAGTCGAATTCTCGTCCGAACCCTGTGAAATTTTCGTGGCGCAACGGCCTTATGCGCGCCCGCGCACGCGCACCCATGGCGGCAGAGAAAATCACGACAGAGGATGCGCTGGATTTGCTAGCGCCTTCTGA
>CAXEUI010000003.1:0-15353 GCA_963999335.1 uncultured Candidatus Poseidoniales archaeon | reverse complement strand
CCTGGCGCCTGTACACCTTCTAGCATCTGCGCGAACAAACTCGACGCGTATGTCTACAACGGCTCTGACTCCGACTCAGATACCGAAGAGGTCGCGAACACGACCTATCTTGACGATGAACAGCGAACTGCAGGGAATTGCGATGATGAGGATCGCTGTGTGGAACTTCGATTGAGCACCCAGCACTTCCGCAATTACCTCGATGGCAGTTGGCGGGTCGATTTGACCAATGAGAAGGCGCACGATACCACGGTCAAGTCGTTCGTCATCATTTTAGAGTACAAATAATGACAATTCAGCATTCATTTTGCCCTTCAGTACCCCATTTGGTAGCCGCTTTGAGATTCTCTCAGCCTACCCTACCTTGAAATAGGGGAGTTGGGTCGGCGGGCCTGCACATTGAGGTGATATTATGGGTTCACAATGGGAAGATAAGAAGAAGCCGCACTTGAACATCGTTTTCGTAGGGCACGTTGACCACGGAAAGTCGACCACTGTTGGTCGCCTTCTGTTGGACACAGGTCACATCGAAGCACACGTGATCGAGAAGAACGAGAAGCTCGCAGCAGAGATGGGTAAGCCCGGATTCGGTCTCGCCTACGTCATGGACGGTCTGAAGGAGGAGCGCGAGCGTGGTATCACGATTGATGTTGCTCACAAGGAACTGTTCACGCCGAATTACTACTTCACAATCATCGACGCACCAGGTCACCGCGACTTCGTGAAGAACATGATTACGGGCACCAGTCAGGCTGACGCCGCAGTTCTCTGCGTTGCAGCAAACGACGGGGTCAGCCCACAGACCAAGGAACACGCATTCTTGGCCAAGGTGCTCGGTGTGAAGCAACTCATCGTCAACGTCAACAAGATGGATATGCAGGACCACAGTGAGGACCGATTCAATGCAGTCTGCGAGGAAGTCACAGGCCTCCTCAAGATGGCAGGCTTCAACCCTGCTGATGTGCCGATGATTCCTTGTTCGGCTTTCAACGGAGACAACTTGTACAACAAGAGCGACAATATGAGCTGGTACAAGGGTCCAACGCTCTTTGAGTGCATTGACGGTATTCAGATGCCACCCAAGCCAACCGACCGCCCACTTCGACTCCCAATTCAGGATGTCTACAAGATTGGCGGTATCGGTACTGTGCCTGTTGGCAAGATCGAGACCGGTATTCTGCACGCTGGCAAGACCGTTATGTTCAACCCCAGCCAGAAGTCCGCTGAGGTCAAGAGCATCGAGATGCACCACACCAACGTCGAAAAGGCAGAGCCTGGCGACAACGTTGGATTCAACGTACGCGGCCTGTCCGCACAGGACATCCGCCGTGGTGACGTGGCAGGATACACGGACAACGAGCCAATGTTCTGCCGACACGACGAGACCTTCATCGGTCAGATTCAGTTGATGGACATCCCCAAGGCTGTTGCACCGGGTTACACTCCTGTGTTCCACGCACACACGTCTCAGGTTGCAGTCCGCTTCGTCGAACTCTTGGAGAAGACCTCCAAGGGTAAGAAGGAAGCCAATCCGACATTCCTCGTGACTGGCGACGCTTGCTTGGTTCGCTTCCAGCCTACCAAGCCGATGGCAATCGAGCAGATGGACGCTTTCCCCGAACTTTCCCGCTTCGCAATCCGCGATATGGGCAAGACGGTTGCAGCAGGTGTCTGCATGAAGATTGACAAGAAGTGAGAATCCCACTGATTCAAACCATTGGACAAGGGATGTATCATGCCAACGGTTACCACCATCAAATTGACTGGCGAGAACCACGTGGACATCGACGAAGTCTGTGCACATATTCGCAGTATCAGCGAACAGACGGGTGTCAAACTTCGTGGTCCAATCCCTCTACCCACTCGTCGCCTAATCGTCCCATGCCGCAAAGCACCCGACGGTGAAGGCAGCGAGACTTGGGATCATTGGGAGATGCGAATCCACAAGCGTCTCTTGGAATTGGTCATTGGCAAGACCACGGATGAGAGTGCACTTCGACAAGTGATGCGCATCCCAATTCCAGACACTGTGACCATTGAACTCAGTCTACGCACCGTCGCATGAGCATCGGTTCATTCGAGGGGCGCAGCTTCTGCCCATCCAGCGGCGATGAGTGTCTCAGCCATCAATGCACTACAGTTGAATGAATCTCCTTCAAGAAGTTCGACTTCTTCACCTGATTCATCCACAATCGGCTCTGGCATATCTTTCAGGATTCGAAGTCGCATCATTTCACCCGATGTGATTGAATCTGCACTTTCACTCTCGCTGGCGGATTCATCGCTTGCAATTGTTTCTGAAATCTCAGGGTATTCTTCTATCAATGAAATCCGGTCCTCTTCGTCGAAATCCGGATCCTTCCATTCCTCTTCGGAATTCGGTGGTTCTACTGCAGGTGGTGGTTGTTCGGTCAACCCCCCCTCGACGAATTGGTCCAGTTGAGCATTCCCTGATGGCGTGGTGGGTGGAGATGCAACTGTTGTTTCCAGCACACCTTCTTGCAACCCGCTCCATGAGACATTTCGTTTGTATTGTTCAATGAGTTCAGAGACGCCGGAATGAAAGGCTCGTTCCGCGCCATCTTGTCGTTGCCAATCGACAGGTGCCAGATTCACACTCGCTTCAGCCGCCGCATCACCGAAGGGTGTACTCGCTAGATTTGCAAGTGCTGCATGATTCACAAACGCCGTCAAACGATGGCGCGTCAGATCGGCAATCGACCTTCGGAGGTTTGATTGACGACGTGTGAGTGTCTGTGCTCTGGCAGAAAAACCCTCTAATCGACTGATTTCAGTCAATTCCATCTCAATCGTTTGGAGCAATTGTGAGCAGACATGCCAGAAATCCGGTCGGGGTAAATCCACAGGTAGGGCATGTTTTGCTTGTTGTCTCAACAGGGCATGGAGTTGTGCTTCAACGGCTGCAAGTTGTGGTCCCTGTAGCACTTCTTGCTCTCCCATCTCCCCACCGCGAACTGCCTCTCCTCCGTGCCGGTAAATGAACCATTCACTTCATCAGCGCCCTGTGGGCGCTTTACTCAGGCATCCGTCGTGTTCAAACCCACAGCCGAGTGTGGGCACCTTGAGGTGAGACCATGCGTGCAGCCATCCTTCTGGTTCTTCTCATGCTATTCTCTCCCCTCGCTCAAGCCATTGAAAGTCCGTATATTGGAGATTCAGAGATCATTCTCCAATCGAACGGAGACGGAACTCTCTCCAATCTATCCCAAGATTCGTTCGAGGTTCCAGTCAATTCGACCATTCTAGACGGTTGGGTCAATGTATCGACTGGGGCCAATGGAAACGGCGGGGTCGGTCAACATTGGATTGCCGACGACCCGACACTCAATTTCAGTCACGGCACTTTCGATGATACATCGATTGCTGTTTTCGATGATGAATTGACATTGGGTGTCAATCATACGGTGGGCCGTCTCGACGATCTGGAATCCCTTTCACTTCAATTCCAACGGTATACAGTGGGTGGTTCTGCTGACATTTGGAGAATGGCCGAACCTTCTCAATTCAATGGCGCATTTGCGATGAATTACAGCGCTAGACAGGCCGCTGGTGGCCTCATTCCTTCTCTTGCCACGGATGGGTCATTGATTGCAGCGACCTTGCCTGAAGACCCATTGCCTGCAGGGACCCATGCCTGGCTCACTTCACCCACCAGTCCCGTCCCCAGTCTGGCCAACCAATGGGAATTGTCATTCAATCACTGGTACCACTTGCATCATTCGAATTCCAGCACCGGTTCATCGGGTGCTTGGGTCGAAGTCAGTTTGAATGGGGGTTTGACCTGGACCTATGTCGAACCCGTTGGTGGGTACAACTGGAATATCTCCGCTTCAGCGCCAGTCCCCAATGGCGCATCTGGCACGGAATTCGGTGTATTTGGTGGCCCCTCCGCCAGCGGTTGGGTGAATTCAACCTTCGATATTACACATCTTCACAATTCAAATTCAACGGGGATGCAACATCGTTTCGTCATTTGGACAGATCCGACAGGTACCGTTGATCGTCCCGGTTGGTATGTTGACGAGGTTACCATCTCAAATGATGGTGAAACCCCAGGTTCATGGTTCCATGGCTCACTCATTGGAGAATATGCAGCGGATGCCTACGCACACCTGACCTTCCCCGTTCAACTCAACACCAGTGGCGGCACTTCGGGCGCGTGGATGGTTCGGTACTGGACCGATTTCGATCTGGAAGGTGGTTCTTGGGATAAATTCGAGATTCGGGTTTCCAGCGACAATGTCTCGTGGCATCGGATGTCCCCAGTCGGAGGTATTCCCGGACCGAATGGCCTCACAGTCGCTGGGCGGACAATCATGGAGGATACAGGTGGCTGGATTGAAGTCGCACATCCATTCCCATCTTCATTCACCGTTCCTTCCAATGGCAGTTTCATGCTGCGAATCATCGTCGAGACTGATCCGATGCCATCTTCTGGATACGGTGGGCTTCTCGACCCCCCTGAAGGCGTCTTCATCGATGACATGAGCATCACACGCACCCAAGGCGGAACGACCGCCACCCTATGGTCAGAGAACTTCACAACAAATGCCGGTGCTTGGCACGACCGATTGCCGGGCGGTTCCTATGACCAATGGCAATATCTGAGCAATTGGGGCAACAACGGTCCTTCGGAATCCACTTGGTCGTTTGAGGGCGCACCTTCGATTGCTGATGGCTGGTACGTACACACGCCGTATGGGCAAGCCTGGGCCTTTGGCAATGTATCGAATGCCAGCGGCTGGGGGCCTTCATCTTGGCCCAGTGGACAGATTGGGGTCGCCATGGGCCTCATGACCCTGCACGAGGCGAACTCTTGGTCACACCTCATCAGCCCATCCTATCACATTCCACAGGGTGCCAGTGCGCGGATTGCTTTCGATCACTTCATCTGCGCGGAACCGGGGTGGGATGGCGGCGCACTCTACACAAGTGTGGACAACGGCACAACTTGGCAGATTTACGGACAGGACATCCCTCTATTCTACGACATTCAACATTGGAACAATGCGCAATCGCCGTTCTATCAGCAATGGGTCTGGGATGGTTCCAATCAGAAAGGAGGGAGTTGCACCACCAACAAGTCGTTCACCCACGTCGAGGGTGACCTCTCAGGTTTTGGGGGTCAGGATGTCATGCTCCGCTTCTCCTTCTTCTCTGACACCTTCATCGAGATGGATGGTTGGTATATCGACGATGTCGGCGTCATTGTCGATTGGTTCGAGTCCAATGGTTCGTGGACCAGTGACCTGATTACCGACAACTCCCATCGGTTTTCTCCTACAATCGATATCGATGCCAACGTTCCGGATGGCACGTGGGTGAAGGCATCATTGGTCGATGTAAATGATGCGCCATTGACGGGTACGTTTGGATCTGAGAACCTCACATTCCCACTTCTTCCGTGGGGTGATTCGTATCGGGTCCGTGTGGAATTCGGCACCACCGACCATCAGCTCACTCCTCGAATCGTTGGATTGCATTCCGGTGCGGTTCGCATTCTGAATACTGCAGATGGAACCAATGGTTGGGATATTCCACCTTCGTTAGAGCATGACAATGTCAATGGCAACATCTCAAACCCAACGCTCAACACGATTCGAATCTCCGGCTCAGCCGCCTATGGGGATGCACCCATCGAAGAGGTCACAATCATCGCTGAAGCCGCCGGTGCGTTGTACCAACTGTGGGATGGCCAAGGTGCCCCCCTTGCCAGTGGTATGCTGAGCAATCGTAGCATCGTATTGCCCCATCCTGCCGTCAATATTCGACCGACAATCGATTTACAGCCGGGCGGCTGGGTTCGTTATGCATCGTTCACTGGGCATCTTGGAGCCCCGATGAACAACGGTTCTCTCGATGTTGGCGGAGATGGGATCATTGATTGGATCTGGGAATTTGAGTCAGACGGGGCCTTTGGTTGGTACGATGGAAGCCACCATCAGAACGGTTCAGCTCAGGGCCAATGGGGTTCTTCTGGGACAATGCTTGACCAAGGCATGGCCCTCTACACCGACCATGACATCACATGGACGTGGGCAAATGGTATTCAAGATTCGATGGATGCTGGAGAACTTCGGATTCTAGAATATCCTTGGACCGCCATTCAGAATCAATCTGAGCCCTCTTATTTCACGTTCAGCGGTATCGCCATTTCATGGGAATCCACCGTGTCGATTACAGGATTGGGCCCTGCACTTCGAGACATCCAATCGGATGCTGTGAATGGAACGGGTCCCGCGCAGATTGTATCAGGCGACATGCACATTCCGATTGTCTTTGAAGCCGATCAAGGTGGCGTGGCCCTCACGGGTTCCATCTCACATGCACAACGCATTGTCAACGAGGTGACATCGGTCCCTACTGGGACCATGGTTCCTGACCAAATCGTGACCATCACGTCGCTACATTCACACCTCTTTGATCGAGGATTATTGGACCATGCCATATTGCGGATGCAGACCAGTGGTGGTTTCGATATCGAAGCGCATATCGATGATCTATCCGGCCAACCTACTGCAACGCAGTTGTTCGGTTCTGAACAGATTTCACTTGAATCCATCAATGTTCTGGCCGTGGGCCTTGATGCCTATCAGATTGAATGGAATTTCCAAACCAAGTGGACTTTTGATGACCAAGATTGGATCCGCGTCTTGGTAGAAGCCATTGAGTCCAACGGCTTCACACTGGGCCCTGGACACGGAATGATTGGCGGTTCGAATCACCAAGCGATGGAGAATGATCTTGAAGTCATCTCATGGGAGGTTCGTGATGAACATTCTCGCCTCCTCTCCAATACATGGGATGCGAGATACCCACTACACGCCAAAGCAGGTTCGACAATCGATGTATCGGGTACTTTACGATTTGAAGGTCAGGCCAATCAGCATCCGATCGCCGACGCTTACCGTGTGGCCTTGGAACTAACCAGTGTCAACGGAACCACTCAATCCATGGGAACAAGTGGCACAGAGGGCAGTTTTGCTGCTAGCATTGTCCTACCCGATGAACCCGGCAATGTTACCATTTCACCGTGGATTCTGCAAATCGGACCCTCTGGCACCCCCACTCTAGGCGCGGAGGACGCAACCGGTGGCCTGTTGTCCGTTGAGGTGCAGATCGATTCAGAGGCACCCACACTCGGCCCATTGATGATTTACACCCCTGAGGGGGGTCAATTGGCTGATGGGAACATTCTATCGCAGGATCGAACCATTCCATTCTGGATTGAAGTTCACGATGCTGAATTGCTGGAAACCTTCGTCAATCTACGATGCTGGTTCGAGACCTACGATGATATCGACCAAGATGGTGTTCCTGATGAGAGTGAATATGGCGATTCATCCCAATTCCTCGGCGGCACTCCTCGTGGCACCATACACGTCGATTTTCCTGCTGTGAGCCTTGTAGGGATGGAAGATGATGATCGAATATCATGCTTCATCGAAGGCGGAGATTTTGCAGGATTCGATTTCGTTGGCGCAGGCGGACCCGGATTTGATGCTGATTTGGCTACAATGACGATTCAAACGCAGGACCCGACCCAAGTTTCCTTATCTTCAATCGCCTTGAATCGTCATGAGGAGATGTCTCTGCTCCAAGGCATTGAGCATACTTTTTCATTCACTTTCCAGGATGGAAACGGCCTCAATTCCATTGATCTCATCGAATTGGACATCGCTGGAGATGGCCGTGGCATCATCCAGTACCATCCACTACAGGATTCACTGACAACGCCTGTTGGCAGTCCAGTGATACCATTGGATATCATCACCCAATCTCTGGGTGACGATGCTTACCTGATCGAACTGTCATTTGCCATCAATCTCTTTGCACCAGAGGATTGGCAGGAGGGTGCTTGGGTTCCTTCACTACGGATGATCGAGGAAGGTGAATTGGTCTCAAGCGGCGCGACGAATCTTGAACATCTTGCATGGGCCCTTGACCACCGACTGATGTGGCGTGTAGACGAGATTCTGGATCTGACCGCACCATCAATGCCCGCATTTGAGAACAGACTCAACCTGCAACCGGGTGACAGGATGTCACTTCAGGCATCGATTGTCCATCGAGAAGTGACCGAACCTCTGGTCATTGGTTTGCCGTCATCTTCCAAGATTGAGATTATCATCGAAGGTGGAGTACTCCCTTATTCCTCGTTCCATGATTCGATAGGCCAAGGCTTCAACGCAACGATTGATTTTGAATTGGGGAACTGGCCTGGGCCGATTCATACGGTTCAGTTCGGATTGATGAACAAGAGTGCATTGAATTCCAGTTTACCCGATATGATCTTCGAAGTTGCCGTTGATAATGTGGCTCCTATAATCGAGTTCCAAACGACAAGTCTCATCCAACTTCGTTCAGATTCACTCAACAATCAATTGGTGGCCTTCACCGTAGAAGATGAAGGCGGAATGGGGGATCAATCCGTAGAATTGCATTGGGTTTTCCGTCGTGATAGTGTCGATATCGCAGGTGCTGAGGGCTCGCTCAATCTTGGTCTAGGCGTTCACTCAGATGACTTCTGGGTTTATTCTACATACGTTGATTTCACACCGATAGCAGACCTTGAACCCGGAGATTTGCTTCTGGTCTGGATTGAAGGCCAAGACCTTGCAGGCAATGCTCTAGAAGGACCTGCCACACATGATACACCGAGAACCCCTGGACTGGAAATCATGCATTTCACCCCTGAACTTGTTTCAATTTGGATTGACCCCCCAGCCCCAGAAGTGGGTCAACATGTCAGGGTTGATGTCCGGGTCAGCAATCTTGGAAATCTAGAGGGTAGCCTCAACGTTGGCCTTTGGGCATGGGAACCTCAACCCAATTCAGAGTCTCAGATCATCCGACTGAGCAGCCAGAATATCTCCCTCAATTCACGCCAATCAATGCTGTTGAGTTTTGTATTTGAGGCTTGGAGAGAAGGAGATCTTCAGGTGTACATTGTCGTGAATGAGGATGAGGATTCACGATTGCCAATCGACATTCCGCCTATTCGGGAAGAAGGTGCAAGTCTTACTTCGTTCGAGCGTGTATTCGGTGATGGCCCCCTCGTCGTCAGCTTCCTCATCCTTGCATGCACCGGACTTGGATTCGGAATGGCCATGCTTTGGCTACGTGAAGAGGAAGACGATTCGGGAGAAGAATGGGAGGACGACGATGAAGATGATTGGCCCGAACCTCCAGACGAATTCCCTGATGAAATACAACCTCCGCTTCCACCTGGCTTAGAGGATGTTGATGAAGAGGAAGAATGAACATCAGGAATTTTGTCGCCGACTTATCGCAGGGGTTCCCGAGTGGTCAAAGGGGGCGGACTCAAGATCCGCTGTCAAGCGCTTCGCAGGTTCGAATCCTGCCCCCTGCACCAATTGAAAAATTGATTTTCCAATTGGATTTTTCAATCATATTCATTTCCAACCTGTCTCGATAGCGAGGTTCAAACCACCCGTGCCTTTCGCAGGGTCATGGACGACCGGGATGATTTCATCCTCGTAGAGGATGATGATGCGATTTCTCCTCCTGAGGAATCTCTTCCCGAACCCATCTCCAAATCGAAGAAGGCCGCTTTGGGTGAACGATTCTCACGTCTTTCAAAGGGCATCTCCAGCCAAATTGATGCGGTGAAAGAGAGACTCAAGCCACGCATGGTCAATGTTGAAGCTGTGGCAACCTTGGAAGCAGGGGATTTATCGCTTGAAATCGATGGTGTTTACACCTTTGAATGGCCATTGAAGGGCATGGATTGCCCCGATTGTGCAGCCAAGGCGAAGCGAGCGACACAACGATTGCCAGGTGTCCAGGAAGTCAGTATTTCTGCAACCATGGGCATCGCATCAATCTCCATCGATCTGGGGGCGGGCCATACCTCCCGAGTATCCTCCCTTCTGAGCAGTCTTGGACATGAACCTGACTTGCCATGGCAACGAATTCAAGGTGTTACAGCCACGGGTTTGGCCGAGAAGAATGGTGTTGGCAGGACTGAACTCAGACAATTGCTGACACAGGTTCCTGCAATCTTAGATGTCCGATTTGAGGATGCCGGGGTAGAATTACAAATCGTGCCAAACTTGGAGCAGAAACTCACGATTGAATTGGAGAATGGATTGAAGCGAATCGTCGGATTATCCGTCACCCTACAAGAGGTTCAAAATCAAAGATTGGACACAGGTCAATGGCGTCTTGTCTCTTCCATTCCTGCGATTGTTATTCTCTGTCTCATCATTGGGATGAAAAATCTCAATGACAATGTCGTGATGTCTCTTACATTGCTCGGCGTCGCCTTGTCTGGTTGGCGGATGTTCTTTGACGCATGGGGTGGATTGAAGAACAGAGAATTGGGATTTCAGTTGTTGACATCCCTCGCCGTTCTTGGCGCTCTGCTCGGTCAACATTGGTCTGAAGCGTTGATGGTTTCCATTCTCGTCGCAATTTCATCTCATATGGAGGAATCAGCCCTGAAAAAGGCTAGAGAAGCGATGCAAGGTGGCCTTGATCGTCTACCGCGCCGCGCGAGAAGGGCAACTGAACCAAAGAAGATCACCGGCATTTCAATGGAAACCGTCGCCACAACCATCCGCCAAACAATCAACCCACAACATGATCCGGTTGAAGATGAGAACATGGTCCCCATCGAATTGCTTGAAGTCGGTGACCGAGTGGAGATTCGAAGCGGTGAAGTCGTTCCTGTAGATGGAATTGTCAAGGAAGGAATCGGTTCGCTGAATCGGGCACCATTGACAGGTGAAAGCATCCCCGTACGCGTTGCGAAAGGGGATGATGTACATGCAGGCCTCGTGCTTGATCGCGGTCCTATCGTGGTAGAGGCCACCGCCATTGGAGTGTCGACTCGTCTTTCGGGTCTGATTGACGAAGTTCGAACATTCAGAGATCGTCCCCCGCGCGTACAAGCAACTGTTGAAACATTCTCACAATGGTGGGTTCCCATCGTCCTGATTGGAGCCCCACTCATCGGATTGATGACTGGCGATGTACGAATGACACTCCTATTGTGGGTCGTCGCTTGTCCTTGCGCTCTGTTGCTTGCAGCTCCCGTTCCTCATGCGGCAGCCCTCTCGACCGCTTCATTATCTGGGATTGTTGCCCGTGGGGGCGATGCGTTAGAGGCTGCTGCCAGAATCGATCTTGCGTTGTTGGATAAAACTGGAACACTGACCAGTGGTCACCCTCGCCTCGATGAGATTCGCACCCTCAAAGGACAGAAACGCGATTCCGTCCTGCGACTGGCCGCCGGACTTGAGCAACGCTCTAACCATCCTTACGCTGCAGTCATCTTGCGCGAGGCGGAATCCATTGGTACTGAAAGTGTGAAGTCACTGAAGGATGGAGATGCCGGTGTCGAGGGGACACACAAGGGCAAGAAGGTCTTGTTCGGTCGCAAGGATTGGTTGGTTCGCGAAGGCATCGAAATTGCTGATGATTTATTGCATGGCCTTCACCCCAATCGAGGTCTCTCACTGTTGGCCAAAGATGGTCAAGCCATTGCCGCATTCACGTTCATCCATGATGATTTACGACCGGGTGCCGCGGAAATGATTCACGATCTCCAATCGATGGGTGTAGCCGTCGAACTGCTTTCAGGTGATGCTCAGGCTGCCGTTGAATCACTTGGAAAAGAGGTGGGTATCCCTCCAATGCATTGTCGTGGTGAGATTGACCCCGAAGGCAAGGCCATGTGGGTTGAGCGCCGAAGTCAAGGCCGTCGTACTCTGATGGCAGGGGATGGATTCAATGACGCAGCGGCATTGGCCGTGGCTGACCTTGGCATCGCAGTTGGAAGTGGTGAACAAGTCAATCTAGACGCAGCCGATGTCCTGGTGCCGGGGGAAGACCCTCGCGCGATTACGACCTTGATTCGTATCGCCAGGCGCACCCGTGCAATCGTCCAATTCAACATCTTGATTTCAGTTCTGGTGACAGCATTGCTCGTCATCGCAGTTATCATGGGGATTACAGACAACCTTGCAGTCGGAGTGGCCATTCACGAAATGAGTGCATTCATTGTGATTCTCAACGGAGCATTCGTCGCCATATCCGGAAATCGTTTTGCGCTTGTTTGGTCGGTCTTTCAATCTCTTTTCAATGACTATCGGGAGGCTTTGAAGTTGTTAACATCCAAGCCAATCGCACCGGAAGCCTGACCTTGTTCTGTCGCCTCAAACTTGATAACGCGATGCACTAACCCGTTTTGAGGGGGGGGACAATGGGCAAGATTCGCGTCGATGGCCGTACCCTGTCGCTATCCCATCCAACCCGCTTGGCAATGTACGAGGAACTCCTCAATGCCGAAGAAATGTCTACCGTAATGCTGCAAAAGAGTACAGGGGTAACTCGCTATCACCTCTACCATCATCTACAGTCTCTTGAGAAGAATGGATTGGTCGAGAACCATCGTAATGAAGGTCGTGCTCGTTGGTGGCGAGTCACAGAAAGAGTATCCGTCACGCCTGTTGTTGGCAACGGTTCGGTTGAGAACCTCCCCTCCGAAGTTCGTGCATTATTGGAATCGGGTGCGACCGTCCATTTCATCCCCATTCCCGCCGATCGATCCGCAACCCTTGCGAAGAGTGCAGTCTCGGCAATCGCTGAATCATTTGATGTCGATTTGGACATGGGCGTCACATTCATGCCAAACGGGATTCTAGTCATCGGCCCACCAAAGCGCTCTTGAGTAGGTGATCCCATGAGTGATGACATACTTGAAATTGAATCGAAGGTCGCACCACCCACCGTTCATTGCCCGAACTGTGAGAGTATGCTTCCTCACGAACTCGGTGAGATTACCTGCGTTGTCTGTTCGGCCGTTTCACGCATAGAACACAAGCCAACTCGAGATGATTGGGAGGACGAGAAAGTCAGTTGTCCAAATTGTCCCAAAATTCTCCGTGTTGGTGTTGACGAAAGACCCTGTGCGATTCGTTGTTCAGCCTGTGAAACTGTATTCAAAATCAAACCGAGTATCGTGAAAGTGGAAGTCTCTTGTCCGTCTTGTGAGCGTCAACTTCGGATTCGTCCACGCCCCGGTCGCCGCCGCCTAGATTGCCCAGCATGTTCGGAATCTTTCCATGTCACTTTCTGAGTTGATATTGGGGTATTTCGGAGCACCTCAGAGGGTCTGATAATCCACCTGCGAAGATTGTTCAAACCTGTGGCCGTTAAGTATCAGAAGAATTCGAATGTGAAATGGGGATGGGACCCTTGAGTGTCAGCAGGGATAACTTAGCAGAACTAAGAGCACGGCATACTGCCGGCAAATCTGGTTCATCTGAAATTCGCACTCCTTCACTTGATGATGTCCAGTCTCTCGACCATCGCCTCGATGAAGAGCGAAGGATGCGAACTTCACTGAAAAGGGAACGTCGACTTCGATTGCAAGAACAGTCCGAGCGCATTTCGGGAATGAAGAGCGCCCTTGCAAAAACAGCTGGAATGCAAACAGAAGGTGCTCTTGCTGAGATTGAATCTGAACTCCGTTCAGAGATGGAAAACGAACTTGAGCGTCTTGAAAGAGACGTACTAGAGCGTGAAGAAGGCGCGCTTCGAGAAGAAATGAAACTCCGATTAACCCGAGAGGAAGAATCCATCCGATCCCGTCTTGAACTTGAATCAACTCGCCGATTGGAAGCCCGCAGGGACCAACTCCGAACCCAATTGAAGGATGAAATGGATACTGAATTCGAACGTCGCCGTGCTTTCCTTGAGGAGCGACTTGAAATTGAAGCCGGCCAGGAGATGCAGCGACAGATTAGTGACATTGAGGATCAACTCAAAGGTCAAATGGCAAATCGCCTAGATGAGGAAGAAAGTGCTCAAGCTCGTCGAATTGAAGATGCGCAGCAGGCCCGACTCGCTGAGAGAGAAGTTCAACTCCGAGATGGTATTCGTCGTCGCCTTGAACAGCAACTTCGTCAACGTCTTCGTGAGCGCGAAGCGCGCTTGCGCGCGGAGTACGAAAGACGCGCACACCGACTTGAAGAGCAAATTGCACAGGAACTTGCCACTGAACTTGAAACCCGACTCACTCAAGAGACCGAGCGCCTTGAAGGTAGAATGCAAGAAGATCTTGAACTTGCAGTCGCTCGAAGACGCGAGGAACTTCAAGCATCGATACTCCAGAGTCTTGATTCAGAATATGGAGAACGTCTCGCCCTGCGCAAGCAACGACTCAAGGAGAGATTCGACGTCTCCTTTTCCCATGCAATCGATGAGATTGATCGCGCTTTGCATCTAGAACTTGAAGATACTGTGAGTGAAAGAAGCGATTCAGAATTTGAGCAGTACCAGACAGATCGTGATGCTGAGATCACTCAACATTTGAGTCAATTCAGACACGACCGCGAACTCGACCTTCGCGAACAGTTGGATACTCAATACGATGAAAAGAAGACCGAATGGATTTCTCAAATTGAGTCGGAGTATGCCGTTCGACAGCAGACATCCGAGCGTCAAATCATGGCGGAAATCGATTCAAGAATTCGAAATGAGCGAATCGCTCAGGAAACCAATCTCGATCTCATCAAGCAAGAGACCAGTCTCGATCTTGAAGTGGAAATGGAGGCTGAGTTGGCTGCCTTCCGCGCTCAAAAGGAACAGGAAGTTACAGAACAACTTGAACGTCAAGTCGCCAAGCGTGAAGAAATCATGCGCAACAAAGCCCTCATTGAAATCAGACGAAAGGAGAGCGAGATTCGCGCTGAAATTGAAGCACAACTTGCCATCAAGCGTGCCGAGATTCGTGATCGGTTGAATCAACTTGAATCACGTGCCGAGGAATTCCGCACGGCGGCTGAGGAGAAACTCCGAGTCGAACTTGAAAAAGGTCTCATCACAGAAGAGGATCTAGAGGCTGAGGCAGAACTCAGCCGTGCTGAAGAAGAAGCAGAACTTGAAGGACAGGGAGGTCGCATCGATCGACGACAGGCTTGGATGGATGCTCTTGAAGGCGCAAAAGGACAGATTCCGGGCACAGCAGCAGGCGCCACTCCAACTCTAGGACAACCACGTGGTGGATTGGGTAGCCTTGCACGCCCAGGGGGCCTTGGTTCAGCACCGAAACCAGTTGATGACGAATCGTCTCGAACCCTCGCCGCTCCAGTTCGAGCACCTGTTCACCGTGTAGGTGGTCTTGGAGGGGCTCCCCCTGCAGGTGGTGCGGAGTCGACCGGAGGATTGGGTGCCTTGAAGCCCGTCCGTCAACCCATTCAATCACCCACTCCTGAGGCAGAACCCCCATCAGAACAAATGACAGAAGATATCTTTAATGCGCTTCAAGATGCAAGTAAAAAACAAACTTATTTGATTAAAAT
>CAXEUI010000002.1:0-16590 GCA_963999335.1 uncultured Candidatus Poseidoniales archaeon | reverse complement strand
AGTGGTGGTACGCCTTCACTCGGATGTCGGTCATCCACTCCGGCTCGCCCTTGAGTTCCGAGATGTCGCGGACGACTTGTTCTGACAAGCCGGCGTCGAATCGGACGGTCGCCTGTTCCGGGTCGTGCCAGCCGGCCTTGTAGTCGCCAACCGCCTCTCGTGCATCGCTGCTCACGCTGAAGCCCCCTGTTCTAGCCATTCGTAGCCACGGTTCTCCAATGTTTCGGCGAGTTCGTAGCCGCCACTGGCTACTATTCGACCATCGATGAGCACATGGACATGGTCCGGCTTGACATGCTCCAGAATGCGTTGGTAGTGGGTGATGATGAGGCAGGCGGCGTTCTCGACCGAGGCGTTGATCCCGTCGGCGACGGTGCGCATGGCGTCGATGTCGAGGCCGGAGTCGGTTTCGTCGAGGATTGCGATTCTCGGCTTCATCAGCATCAGTTGAAGGATCTCGAAGCGCTTCTTCTCGCCTCCGCTGAAGCCGTCGTTGACATAGCGTCCGAGGAACTTCTTGTCGATGTTGAGCGCCTCCATGGCAGCGTTCAGTTCAGCGCGGAACTCACGCGCCGAGGGTGCGTCATCTCCTTGAACAGCTTGAACCGACTTGCGAAGGAAGTTGCCCACTTTCAGTCCGGGTACCGACTGTGGATACTGGAATGAGAGGAAGACGCCTGCACGGGCTCTCTCCCAAGGTTCCATCTCCGTCAAATCTTCTCCAAGGTATTCGATTGAACCCTTTGTAATCTCAAAGTCCGGATGCCCCATGAGGACATTGGCCAGAGTCGATTTCCCACTCCCGTTTCGACCCATCAAGGCGTGAATCTCACCTGTACGAATCTCTAGATCGACGCCACGAAGAATCTCAGTATCATCAATGGAAACATGAAGATTTGAGACCTTTAGAATGGTTTCACCCGACATGACGTACACCTCTCAGTTAGAACTCGCCCGTCGGCACCTTATCAACCCCTCCCCAACACTTTCACGCACCTACGGTGCGGTCAGACTTAGAAGTCAGCAAAGACTCCGCGAATCATGGGCGAAGAAGACCTCACGGATCTTTACCGCAATGAAGCGGCAGAATCCCTTGAATCCGAGGCGGCCAAACGCATTGCAGAGGTTGCTGATCCTGCACGCGATGCCCGACTTCGTGCAACAGCACTGAAAGATCTCCTCGATTCAGAGGATTTGGTCCCCGCCATCATATCCCGTCTTGGGATTGTCAGAGCCGCGTTGGAAGGTCACGGTGGTGGGGTGAAGGTCGAGCAAGCCGTTGCCGATGAGAACGGTGTCGACCTGGTCCTGAATCTGGATGGTGCCTGCATCGCATGTGGTGCGGCACCCGGAACATTGCAGGGCATCCAGACTGATCTTCTCGCAACAGGCGAAGTCTGGAGGGTTCGGTTCAGTGAGAGTCTGCTCGACACCTTCGATGAATTGGGTCGTGAGTTTGTACTCACTCATGGCGGCGTCACATTCGTTTGAACCTGTCAACATAGATGGGTTCACAAGTTGGACCACCCTCACGCGTCCATGGCCGACGCCACCCTTTCCGAGATTGTCGAGGAGGTCGTCGCAGAGGAGGGTGTGCGCAAGGTGCAGGTGGAAATCATCCACAAACACGAGGAGCGCTCTTCTTCGACCACTTGGGCTGTCGTCCTTGGCGTGGTCTTGCTTCTTGGGATTGGCCTGTTCTATATTGCAGAGAATTCCGATGGTCTACTCTCTGGTGATGACAGTGTTGTGGGCAATTGTGCAGACAACATCGATAACGACAATGACGGGTTGAAAGATGCTCAGGATCCGGGTTGCAGAACCAATGGTGTCTATGACGAAGAGGGCTACGAACAGTCCCAATAATCATCCGAATGGCTGAAAGCCATGAGCGGGTCGGCTTGTCTCGATGACACGCGAGCCGACGCCGTGCCGAGAGGGTGATCACGGCAAATTTGAGATTACTGAGCGTGATGGTTGGGCTCGCCTTGGAAAACTCCACACCTCCACACATGTACTCAATACGCCCTGTCTTCTCCCTGTCATCAATCCGAACATCCGCACAGTCGAGCCGCGTGAGATGTGGGAGAAGTACGGCTTTGAAGCTCTCATCACCAACTCGTACGTCATTTGGAAGAATGAGCGATTGAAGGATGAAGCCCTCGCAGATGGGGTCCACAAACTTCTGGATTATCCGGGTGTCATCATGACTGATTCCGGCACCTTCCAGCACTATGTCTACGGGGATGTCGAGGTCGGTGTCGAGGAAATCGTCGCCTTCCAGCGTGAGATCGATGTGGACATCGCCACAATGCTCGATGTATTCGGAACTCCAGAGATGAGCAAAGAAGAGGTCGAAGAAGCCGTTCAAGAGACCATTTCACGGGCGCCTGCATCGCTTGAGGCTGCGGAGAAAACCATGCTCAATGGCCCGATTCAGGGTGGTATTCATTCTGATTTGAGAAAACAGAGCGCAGTTGGAATGGCCGAACACGAATTCGCCATTCATCCCATCGGTGGCATCGTCCCTCTCATGGAACGACAGAGATATCGGGAACTGGTGGAAATCATTCTCGCCTGTCGTGAGCACATCCCTTGGAACCGTCCCATCCACATCTTCGGTTGTGGACACCCGCACCTGTTCCCCATCTGTGTTGCACTTGGGGCGGACCTGTTCGATTCTGCAGCATACGCACTGTTCGCTCGAGATGATCGCATGCTCATGCCATGGGGCACGGTCAAGTTGGGTGACCTGACCGAATTCCCAATCTCAACGGTAGCTCTGGCGGGGCATACCCCGGAAACGGTCCGTTCGATGCCAGACGATACGCGCTGTGAGTTGCTTGCACGTCACAATCTCGAAGTGACGGCATCCGAACTTGCACGCTGCCGTCAAGCAATTCGAGATGGGACCCTCTGGCGTCTGGTCGAGGAACGCAGTTACACGAATACGGCGCTGCGTGAAGCGACTGAATATTTGTATGACAACATGCCTGAAGCGTTGATTGCCGCCACGAATCCGTTGAGATTTGGCGGTGTGAGGATGAGTCAGGACCTTCCGACATCGCCGCCGTCTGTTGCCGCTTTGGGCCGCTTGCTCACTTCATTTGACTCTGATTGCCAGCGCGCCATTCTAATCTCTGGGGCACCTGGGCCTTGGCGTGATCGAATTGGTGGCCTTGTCCAAACCATCGCTCGACGCTGGCCTGACGCGACTGTCTTCATCGAAACACCACTGGGTTTACTGCCTTACACGTTGGAGGATGTGAGTCCTTGGGCGCATTTGATGGGGACCTCTTCGATTTGGAAGGACTTCTCTGTCGAAGATCGTGCCTTCGATCTTGAGGCTCTGATTGGTGAAGTTGACCATGTGATCGAACTTTCATTTGAGAACAACAAGCAAACCAATCTCGACTTGATCGAATCCGCATTTGGAGAAGGTGTGGATGAAGAAATTTCTAAGGCAGAATTGGATCGAGAGATGATTGCGGACAAGGTCTGCTATTTCCTCGATGTCAATCGTGAATTGGCAGAAGAGATACTGGCTGATTGTACCTTTGTCTATAGCAGAACACATCGGGTCCGAAACGTCCACGCTTCTGATGGCCAACATCTCTTTTCTCCTCGCTTGAGGGATGGTGGTCTGAGTCTTACTCTCGAGGGCGCTAGACGCCTGCATGGCAGCGGTATGCCCACTGTGGTGGTCGACGACGATTCGATCCCATTCACTCGCAAGGGCCGAAACGTCATGCATGGATTCATTGCAGATGTGAAAGGTGAATTGAATCCTGGTCTTCCTTGCCTGCTTGAGGCACAAGATGGGACATTCCTTGGCCATGGCGTGGCTTTGTGTACCGCTTCTGAAGCGAAATGCTTCCGAAAGGGGATTGCGGTCAAGGTCAGAGATGGCATTGGTGAATGACTTGGAACGTCCCGGGGGATGTTTGATAGAGCATCGTCAGGTAAGGGTCCCCGCCGATTCATAGAATCGACGGGGTTGGGCCGATGACAGATGAATGGATTATCGAAACCCACGACCTCGTCAAGAAGTACGGCGAACACCTCGCCCTAGATGGCGTCAATCTGGCGGTTCGACCCGGAGCGACCGGATTGCTTGGACCGAATGGGGCGGGAAAATCGACCCTGCTGAAGACCATCCTCGGTCTCATTGCACTGACCAGTGGTGGAGGCAAGGTCCTCGGTCATGATATCGCCACCGAAGGTGCCAAGATTCGACAGCGAATTGGATACATGCCAGAATACGATTGCCTCATCCCCGAAATGGAAGCCATCCATCAAGTTCGATATGCCGGAGAATTGCTTGGAATGAATTCCAGTTCTGCTGTTCAGCGGGCCCATGAAGTCTTGGAATATGTCGGGTTGCGTGACCAGCGCTATCGAACCGTATCGACCTTCAGTACCGGCATGGAACAGGCAACCAAACTGGCCTGCTCGCTGATTCACGACCCCGATCTGCTACTTTGTGATGAACCAACGAATGGATTGGATACCAATGCCCGTGGCTTCATGTTGGATACCCTGTTTCAAGTCGTCAAGCAAGGGGGTCGATCCATCATCATGAGCAGCCATCTCATGGACGATGTCGAACGAATTTGCGATCGCATGCTGATGATTCACAAGGGCCAGGTCATCGCTCAGGGTCGAATTGAGGATTTGAAGGCCATCGACCGAGAGATCGAGATTTCAGTCTGGGGTGGGGCCAGCCGAATCGAAGAGAAACTGAAGGACATGGGGCAATCTGTTCGCAGAACAGGGCGCGTCATGCGAATCACTCGAATCGATGATTCAACCTATGGAACCATCATCAAAGCCGCTGCTGAGACCAGTGTCCAAATTCGAAAGATGGAGGATTATGAGCCCAGTCTAGAAGACCTGTTCATCGTCATCATGGATCGTCTTGGCTACTCTGTGAAATCCAGCAAGGATTTGCTGGGTGGAAACACGCCGGCGATGGACCATGCCTCGCAGTTGGGGAGGAAGGTCGCATGAGTGAGGATGAGTTTGACTTGGACGACTTGCTCGACGATGTGGCCAAAGTGCCACCCACCGCTGAGCCTTCCCCACCCGAAACTCTGCCTGTTCCTGCATCCCCAAGTGAAGCGGAATTCATGGGAGAAGCCGGGGCTGTAACCGGTAAGGCCCGAATGGAAGCGGCTTACGGAACTGGTGAAGGTGAAGGACAAGGCACGGCTATGGTCGCCAAGTCGGCCACGGCCGAAGCCGGGACCATCTTCCATCAGATCTACCGGCCATGGCGAGGCAATCTCAATCCGCGCTGGGTCCGCAACTGGTCGATTCTACGCCACCACGTCTATGGATTGTTCAGCAAAGGACATCGCCCTTGGCCAGTGACCACGAAACTGCTCGTTGTCATCGTTCTCTTCGGCTCTTTGCTACCCATCGTCTCGATGATGATGGCCACCTTGACGGGGATTGATGTCCTGATGCAGATCTACGGCGTGTCCAGAGCCAACCTTTGGGGGCATGTCCTCGGCACATTCCACAACACCTGCTGTTGGCCGTTGTTGACTGCACTCATCGTCGGCGGCCTCATCTCAGAGGATCGTCAACACGGCACCTCTGCAATCTACTTCTCAAGGCCCGTGACCCGAACCGATTACACACTGATGAAGTACATCTCAGCAGCGTTGATTCTATCGATGGTCATCGTCTTTTCATATTGTGCCTATTACGCCGCAGCCATCCTTCTCAACAACGAGGGTTGGGCTTACCTCTTGGACACCCTACCGTTCTTCCTCGGTGGTCTGGTCGCGGCGTTCATGTTGGTGGTGACCTTCACCAGCATTGGCCTTGCCTTGTCGAGTATCAGCACGGGCCGCTTCTTCCCAGCGGCCTCGTTCTTGGGGATCATCTTCGGTTCACGAATTCTCGCCTTCCTCATCAAACTCCTCTTCGACCGAGATACGCTGTATCTCATCAGTCCGTACGACAATCTCGCTCATGTCGGCCAGTACATGATGGGCCTCAACACGACCTATGATTTCCCTGCCGCCTGGTCCTTTGTCGCGTTGTTGTTGATGAATGGCATTTCTCTGTACATCCTCATTAGTCGCGTGAATTCGTTGGAGGTGACCCGTGAATGATGCCGGATATGCACCAGGTCGGTGAAGGTCAGACCCAACAGGAGTGGCAGAAGGTTCCCGAGGCCCCCGCCATCATGGTCGATCACGTCTCGAAGTGGTACGGCCAGGTCATCGGCCTCAACGATGTGAGCCTCGCCATCAGTGGTGGGGTGACCGGTGTTCTTGGGATGAATGGCGCAGGCAAATCGACCCTCCTCAAGATTATCGTGGGTCGCCTTAGACCCAGTCAGGGTCAAATTCGATTGTTTGGAACAGACCCATTCAAAAATCCAGCTCCATATCATCGCTTGGGTTACGTCAGTGAATCAGAGAAATTGTATGATTGGATGACTGGACTTGATTTCATCACAACACTGGCCCGTTTGCATGGAATGACCCGAGATGAAGCCAAGGAGAAAGCGGAGCATGTGCTCAACTTCGTCGGACTCTCTGATGTTGTGAACAAAGAGATTGGAAAGTACAGCAAGGGAATGCGACAACGGGTGAAGATTGCTCATGCCTTGGTCAATGACCCTGATTTGATTGTTCTCGATGAACCCCTTCAGGGCTGTGACCCGTTGGCTCGAACGACCATCATGAACGTCATCCGTGAACTGGGGGCGATGGGCAAGACGATTCTCGTGACCAGCCACATTCTCTCTGAGATTGAGCGAATCACTGAACAGATTGTGATTCTACACAATGGTCGCCTGTTGGCTCTGGGAAACCTGCATGCAATCCGCGAGTTGCTCGACCACATTCCCCACCGCATCCTGTTGCGAACCCCCAACCCGCGAGACCTCGGTCGAACGGTCCTGCCTCATCCATCTGTGTACGGTGTTCGATTCCCCAATCCCGGCGAACTGATCATCGAAACCAACAGCCTTTCTGATGTTCATCAGGATTTGCCTACTATCATCGTCGAATCGGGCATAGAGGTCACGGCCATCGAGAATCCGGATGACAATCTTGAGTCCCTGCTGGGATATCTGATTGGGGGTCGAGCATGATGCAGCCCTCTGTCCCACCTGCCGGCCCCCCGAAGCGAAACTTGTCGGAGACTGTTTGGACCAAGTTGGATCGAAAAGCCACCGCAATCGCTGAGTTCACCATGCGCCAGTACCGCAAGAAGCGCTCGACCTGGAGTGTGGGAGCGGTTGGAGTTGTGTTGGTTGTCATCGTACTGCTCTTCTACATCGATGCGATGAGTACCGGAATCGATTCATGGGACAACGATGGAGATGGCCTCATCGATGAGGACCCATCCAACTGGGATGGAACTCAGGAGAAGAGCGTCGGCAACGTCGATGATGATGGTGATTGTTGGTCCCGAGAATCCTTCGATCGTGATTGGAATGGGGATGGCATCGATTGCAATGTGATTTACAATTACGACCGCAACGGTATGCTCACTTCGGTCAATGCTGACCCCAATGTCGATGAAGACCCCAATGAAAGCGAATTCTTGGAGGAATCGATGCACCGTTCCTTCCTTCTCGGATTCGGCAAATTCGGTTTTCTCTTCGTCTTGGGCATTTTCATTCCCCTGTTCCTTGCAACCGGATTGATTCGAGACGAGCAAGAAGCCGGAACGCTGCATTATCTGGTCGGAAAGCCGATTGCCCGCGCCGAGATTCTGATGTATCGTCTTCTGGGATTCATTGGGTTGGCATGGCCCTATTTCCTCGGTCTCATCTTCCTGTCCGCCTTGGTCACTGGATTCTTCGGCCCCGGTGATTCCATCTACAGATTCTCCGATTTAGGCATCTGGTTCGGGGTTCTCATAGCCACTTTCCTAACGGTTCTCGCTTATGCTGCAATCTTTGCCTCATTCGGTATCATCGCTCCGCGATATGGTGTCCTGTTGGCGTTAATGTTCGCCGTCTGGGAGTTCTTCATGATGTTCTTGGCGATGTTTGAGACCACGCGTCAAATGGGCATCGCCTCATTGTCGGTCTCATTCTGGGGGGCTGAGATCATCAATTCGACCGGTTGGCTTGTATGGGGTGATTATGCGCTGATGTCTGGTCAGGCTCAATCGATTGGTTTCTTCGCCGAAATTGCCCTTTGGACTGTCTGGTTTGACCCGTTCCCCACAACCACTCCTCTACTCAATCTGGTAATTTCAATCGTCGTTCTACTCATGATTGTAGCGATGTTCGTATTGATTGGCCAATCCTCGTTCAAGAAACGTGAACTCAACTGAGGCGATTCAATGGAGGCCAAACCCCCGTCAACATTCGGTGGGGATCTCTCCTCCTTGTGGCGATTGGACACACTACCCCCTCTGAGACGCCTCTCATGGTGGTGGTGGTGGTGGCTGATTGTTCTGCCCGATGCTGAGAATCCCAAACGCAGTCGACAACTGATGGTGCTGTGGTCGACCAAGGATGCGCCCCATGTCCGAGTCAACGAACACGATTGGAAACCTGAAGGTCGATTCCATATCGATGAAGATGGCAGACACACGTTGCCCGGCATGGTCTGTGCATGGTGGTATGATGGTGAAGAGATGCACGAACCCTATCTGATGAGAGAGGTTAGAATTGCAACGCTCGATGGCCAGCATCCAGATTGGCCTGGCACCGGAGAATTCCCCGGTTCTGGAGCGGTGGTTCCCGTCACTGAGGATGACCTCTCGATGGGCATGGCGGATGATGGCAGTCACTTCTGGCTTCGCTGCAGGGGTGATGATTCCGCCGTCGAAAATGGCGCCCCTCGTTCATTTGATCTGAAAATCACACCTTGGACAGAAGCGACATCATCAGCGGCCTATACAAACAATGTCTTCGGCAATGACATGGGGTATGACATCATCCGTCTTCACGCCAGTAAATGTCATGGGATGATTGATGAACAGAGTGTGCAAGGAAGTGCTTACTTTCAGAAGGTCACGGTCCAAGCTCCTTCGATTCCCTGGTTCTGGGGCTTTTTGCATTTCAGCGATGGAACCTATCTTGATTGGTTCATTCCACACGCCTCATTCTCGATGACCGCCCGAGATTCGCGCGCATGGAAATTACGCGATGTGACCCAGGTCCCACTCAAGACCACGGGTTTGCTTCACGATCAGAAACGCGGTCGGAGTGAGCGATTCGAGAGATGCGAGGTCGAATTGTTGCCCACTGATTCAGAAGATGCTTGCGATGCACGTGGTGAGAGATTGCCCCGCTTCTTCATTCGAATCTGGAATGGCCGGACTCAAGTCGGCCTCAAGGTCCGGGCAGCGAACCGAGCGCACTGGAGGTTCGATCAGCCCACGCGCGCGGGCCTGGTCAGTCATCTCACGTACAACGAATATCCGCTTGAAGTCGAATCCCTGACCATTCTCGATGAGAAAGGTGTGCGCACTCTCGATGATTTCGATTGGGTGCACGGAAATGCTGAGCATGCATGGGGACTTTTGCACTGATGTCATCACATCACTGAGACATAAGATTCATCACCGTCGGGAGCCCAGCATCATCTGAGGCAGCAGGATGACTGATGAAGAGTTGAAGAGAAGCACGGCTTCTGCAATCGAACCGATTTCGATTGGGAGTACCGAATTCACACCGACGCCAGAGCCCCCTTCTCCAAATGACAACGAAAAACTTCGCAAGATGTTGCGCGTTGGCGATGACGAAGAAATCCTGATGATTCGCCGCTCATCTCTGTTCGCGTTCATGCCGGCCTATTTTGTGGGTCTTTGTGTACTCGGGATTCACTTGTTCTTCGGATGGGCCGAAGCGCCAGATGATGCTGAGTGGTACGAACAAATATTCTATTTCCTTGTGAATGCGAGTGGCTGGGCCGGTGGCGCAGGATTTGCCTTTGTGATGTTGTTCTTTACTTGGTTGAACCGCCTCATCAACCATCCCGCGAGTGGAAAGTGGATGACAACGGTTCTATTGCTGTCAGCCCTCACTCCATTTCTCTTGCACATCGATGACGTCATGCGACTTTTCTCTGATTCTGAATTTGACATGCCCATCGATTGGAATTTCACAGTATTCGGGATCTTTTGGACCGTCATCATCTGGGGAATCACTTTCTGGTACCAGAAGAGTTTCCTCTATGCTGTGACCAATGAGCGAATCATCCATCATCAAGATTTCATCTATGAACGAGATGGCCTTCGAATTCTCCATGAGGACATCATTGCTGTTCACAAGCGGCGCTCACCCATTGGGGCGCTCTGCGGATATGCCACGGTTTACTGCAACATCGGGGACCAGTCCCATATCGCAACCGAGACCGTCGGTGGTGGCGTCGCCGTCATGCCTTCCGATCCAGCAACCCGGAGTGGAATTGGAAAATGGTTGGGTCGATTTTTCTTCATGATCACATACCAACGTACAGTGAAGATAGAGAGATTCACACCTGACATCTCGTTCTATGGGATTCGACATTGGGAAGAGGCTTACGATCTCATCAACAAGATGCACCGCGAGAATTCCGCAGTGTCCAAGGCAGAAGAACAGATTGCAGTTCAGAAGCAGATGGTCGAATTGCTCTCAAAGGCACAAGAGGATGAAGCAGAGGATCTTCCAGAAATGGACGAGTTACTCGATTTCTGAGCGACCCAATCGCGCCGCTTCCTTCATAGGGCGTTTCGACCCCACAGGGGTCGATGTCAGACGAGATTATGCTACAGGCCGCCCAAGCCATGTCCGCTGGAGACTTCCAAGCAGCCATGGCTGTGTTTGAGACACTAATTGATGCAGAACCGGAAAATTCGGCCGGACACTACGGATGGGCTGAGTCCGCCTTCATGGAACTTACCGAGAACATGAATGACGATGTGAATGCTGGTTTGATTCGAAAGCGCTACAAGGACGCCATGAAATTCGATCCAGACAATCTGGAAATCGTCGCTTCCTTTGCCTCGTTCTGCCTCGATTGCAATCGTGTCCCAGCGGCAGTGAAGGAATATACTCGCCTGCAGGAGATGGCAGATGCCCAAGAGGTCGATGTCAATGATATGCTGTATGAGGCCGCACGACAACTGGTCGAGGTAGTCGAGATGCAGACTGACGGAGATCGAAACCATCCCATGGCCCAACAATATCTCAAGACTGCAGTCGAGTGGGCTGTGACCGGCCTTGGTTTCGTCTCGACCGGAACTGTTGTCGATCTTCTTTCTGAGTGAGGGTACGCCATGACGGTGCGTGTCGCCGTGGCTGTGGGTTATCTGGGTAGATACTACAGTGGTTCTCAGGTTCAACCGAATGTCCCTACAGTACAAGGAGAACTTCAGGAGGCCTTGATTGACCTGAATTGGTGTGAGCGTGCCCCTCATCCAGTCACCCTCTCGAGTCGAACCGATGGTGGCGTTGATGCGCGAATGAATATCGGTAGTTTTGTCATCTCAGATCAAATCTGGGATGGCTGCGGTGAGAGAGGTGTGATTACCGCCCTCAACGATCAGATTCCAACGAACATTCGAGTCTGGGCCGCTCAATCTGTCGACCCCGATTTTCGAACCAGAGATGCACTCTCACGCACCTATCTGTATCGGTTACAAGCGTTGGAAGGCTGGCCAGCAGTCTCAATTTCAGCATTGACTTCATGGTGTTCGCTCTTTGTAGGGGAGCACGATTTCCGAAATTTCTGTCGGCCACAAGAAGGCCGATCCACCGTCAAGCGCGTCCTTTCGTGTGACCCCTGGCTTGACGACCGCGGCGCCATCCTTGGTTTCTCCATCAAGGCGGATGGTTTCGTTTGGAATCAGGTCCGCCGCATCGCCTCTGCCATGCTGGGAATAGCCAAGGGACGATTTTCCATCGAAGAAGTGGTAAAGGCCCTATCTTTTCCTGAGAATGCAGTAGATTTCGGCCGTGTTGAACCAGAATGGTTGACCCTCTGGTCGATTGAACACCCGGGTACGCCTCACTTATGCGGAAAGGAGAAAGTTGACTTTGACTTGCCTCTCACTGCTGTCACTCCTCCAACGGGCCGAGCCTATCGGCTGTGGGCGAACAAAGCTCGAGCCGAGCAAGATCAATTGCACCAAGTCGCCTGGCTGACTCATCTCAATGGAGACTGAGTGAAACAACGTCCCCATCTACAATATCTAGAGCATCTCTCAAGAAATTGATTGCAATGACTTCGACCACATCCACGTGTCTTGTCAGATCGGGAATCAGTATCGCGCATGATAACGCTGGCCCATCGCCCACATGGATGGTCGCATCAAATGCTGTGGCTCCGCCGAACGATCTTCCTTCGCGCAAGAATCCCCTCACACGACACGTATCGATTTCAGTGAGGTCGATATCTGTAGCCTTGATTTTGATCTCTTCATCGATATCCAGTGTATCGACGCCAGAGAAATGCCTCAGAGCGACGTAGGCAACCAAGTCATCACCTGAGACTTGGACGTTCAATGTTCCCGGCCATGCCACATCACCCAGAATCAACTTGAATTGTTCCTGATAGTGCTCTTGCGCCATGAAAATGTGGGCGCGCCCCAGTCCGCTGCTGACCGTTCCGGTGAGGCGCATATCCGTGCGCGTGCGCCCCTCCCTCATAACCGTTCAAGCGTGAACGAATCCCCTTCTTTGGCCAGACCCCATCCCATTGCAGTCAATTCTGCCAATTCCGGTGAGGATGGGTTGCAGAGTGGATTTGTATGATTCAAATGAAAGAATCGGATATCCGGATCCCCTTCGTTGCGTTCACCCAACCTTTCCAAGCTCTCGCGAACCGTCGGATGTGGGAATTCGGACATGTCTCGATGCGGCAATTCATCTGCATCCCAGAACGTGCCGTCGAGCAGAGCAATATCCACCTCCAGTTCGGAGAGCCACTGGCGGATGTTCCTTCCTCGCAGTGTCTCAGGCCACGAATCATGGTCGGGCAGAAACAGCAGGTTGGCGCCGCTTCCCTCGATGAGAAGCGCATGATTGTCACTCAATTCATCCCGATGCGGTACCGGAATCGGCTTGATTCTAAACCCACATCCTGATGACGGTTCAAACGCCTCGTTCGAGGTCCACACCTTCGGAATGATGACTTCCTGTTCACACAGGTCATGCCAAGGAGGGCTGTTCTCAATGAGTGCTGCGAATGATTCGCTACAATGCAACGTTAGATGGTGCGCTCCCATCGCTTCCTTGCCGAACAATCCCAAACCATCCACATGACCGAGATGTGCATGTGTGATGCTCAGTGAACTCAGTGCCCCTTCCACAGGATCCACTGAATTCCAGATTTCGAACTGTTCTCCAATCGAGCGACTGGCCTCGATCAAGTGGGTCGACCCATCCGTGCCGACAATGCCCAAACTGACAGGATGGCGCCTCAATGCATCATTCGCACGTACTCGAAGACAGCATTCTCGGGCGCAACCAGGCTGTGGGACCCCTCCATCCTGTGCCGTGCCGAGGACCGTCACTCGCACGTCTCGCATGTGTGACCCTAGCCCCCTTTCGCCATGAATGTCTTGGCGTAAGCATCAACAGCCAATCGGGGCGTGGGTGGTGCATGGCGCGCCAGCATCGATGGATGGCCGAGCGCTACGAGGAGTTGGTTGCAGGGGGCCTGAATTGGGAACCACCGACGTTAGAGAGTGCGAGCGAGCCAGAATGCATCGTCGATGGTCAACGGATGATCATGTTGTCCGCGAACAATTATCTGAATCTGACCACGCATCCAAAGGTCATCGCGGCGATGATTGAAGCGACTGAGAAGTATGGTGCGGGCAGCGGTTCTGTTCGGGCGATATCGGGGACCATGGACATCCATCTTGCGGCTGAAGAAGCGGTTGCGAAATTCAAAGGCGTCGAAGCGTGTCTCATCTATAGTGCAGGTTACACCGCCAATGTCGGCCTGATTCCAACCCTTGTTCAGGGCAAACAAGATGTGATTATCTCCGATGAATTGAATCATGGTTCGATCATCGATGGAGTCCGCCTGACCAAGGCCCAGAGAGCTGTGTATCCTCACAACGATATGGAGGGGTTGGAGCAGGCACTCAAGGACCATGCTGATGCCGAGCGAAAACTCATCATCACAGACGGTGTCTTTTCCATGGATGGCGATGTCTGTCTATTGGATGAGATTACTGAATTGGCTGAAGCTCACGATGCCATGGTCTTCGTGGATGATTGTCACGGCGAGGGTGTCATGGGTGAACGTGGCGCCGGAATCGTCGATCATTTTGGATTGCAGGGCCGTGTCGATTTCGAGATTGGCTCATTCTCCAAGGCTCTGGGTGTCCAAGGAGGCATCGTCGCTGGGAGTGAACAGATGCGAACGCATGCACTGAATCATTCCCGGTCTTGGTTGCTCTCTGGAAGCCAACCTCCAGGTGTGGCTGCGGCGCAGAAAGCCGCAGTGGAAGTTCTGATGGACGAACCTCAGCATCATGCCCGACTTTGGGCGAACACCCATCGATTCCGTTCCGAAATGGCCGATCTCGGATTTGATCTAGGCGTCTCGACCACACCGATTATCCCTGTCATGTGTGGAGAGAGCCGAATCGCCAAAGATCTCGTTTCTGCACTCCGAGAGGAGGGGATTGTTGCTGGAGCCATTGTCTTCCCGATGGTCGCAAGAGATGCGGCGCGGGTCCGCAATCAATTGTGTTCGGGGCTGACAGATGAGCAATTGGACACAGTTCTCGCAGGATACGAATCAGCCGGACGTAAGCTGGGTCTCATCTGATTATTCTTCACCGTCAGAGTGTAGAAGAGGCGGATCATCTTCGATGTCCTCGATGGCCATCTCCATATCAGAATCTTCGCCGAGCCCCTCATCATCAGCCATTGAAGAAGGAGGGCCATCACCATCAAAGGGGTCCAAACCTTCCTCAAGACGACAGAGCAATCTCCAACGAGGTGCCCATGAGAGGTGGACATAGATGGGGCCGGGAACGAGAAGTAGCATCCAACCAATGTAGCGCGTCCACATTGCAGCGTTCTCAGATAATTCAGATTGTATGTCGGTGACCAGAATCATACTCAGAATGATGAGTCCCATGAACGGCAACGGATAGACGAGCGTTCTTCGTAGAGAAATCGGCGGCCGACGAAGGATCTGCGCTACGATCAGTGAAAAGTGCCCTGTGATTGCGGTGATTAACATCAACAGAACGCCGAGAAATGCCCAATCACGCATTGTATCTTGATTCCATCCTTTCTCATAGACGAAGGGCAGCAAGAGAGACATGGCAACGAGCAGACCATAGAATCCTCCAATGAATACAGGATGTGTCATGGACAGGGGTTGTTTGGAGAAACGTTGAGACAGACTTCCGCCTTCGACCAAGATGCGTTGTTCTGAGGGTAGGCCCTCAAGTTTCTCTCGCCAAGACACAGAGGGCTTGCCCCGAGGCCCGCATTTGGTCTTAGGGGTCCTTCTAATCGTTATCTTGTGATTGGTCTTCATCGTTCGAACTGCCGTCTAACGTTCGCTTGAAAGCGCGCAGAATTGCCCCCGGCTCATAATCGATCGCTCCTTCTTCGGTGCCCATCCATTCGCGCTCGAGGAGTCCTTCTCCTGTCTCTTCACGTTCGCGTGCCGCCTCAAAGATATCCTCCGCATCTTCATCCATATCTTGAGCATTTGCCAATGCTTGAGCCATGTTGATGATGGCAATGATTCGAGGATTAGATTCACCACTCCAACGTACCAATACGTCCCCTTCGGGGTCACCATCTCTCAGAAGGCTTCGATCCAAGAGAGAATCGCGGGTGGAAATGAGTCTGACATTTGGCTCTAGAGTGACCCACTGCTCATCATCACTGAAGACGAAAACCGTGGTTTCAGCCGTACTGTCTGAGTCATGCCACGGATGACCGGGTGAAACTGCGATGACATCCAATTCAGCCTTCATTTGAGCAATTCGATCCCAGTTCAATTTCATGAACAGGAGAGCCACAATCGTCATGATTAGAAGATTCTGATTCCTTGAAATCATTCCAAAGTATTGGACTCCAACCAATCCAATGGCTACCAACATTGCGAGAGAACCACTGCGAATCCACATCTGTTTCGCATCGACCCAAGTATCACCAATCTCGGTGTCAGAGAGCAATCTCGAATCGCCGGGTGGCTCGGTCATGCTCACCGCAGTGCGTTGCCCCCCTCAAGATTGTCGTTTGATGAGAACAGTTAGCGCATCCAATGAAAATCGATCCACATCTCGATGGAAAGGCTCCGAATCAGCATAAAGACGGGCGATATCGATTCCAAAAAGACCATCCATGACCGGCTCCAATTTTGCACTTGCCTTGGTCCATAGATTGGATACACCACGGACTTTTTGACGCTGATGATTCAATAGCATCGCAGCGATTTGAATGATGCCCTGCACTCCATCAATCAGTTCCTGACTCGCATTGGCCTTGAGCGACTTCCAGAGTTCTTCCCAATCTTCATGGGCATGCCAAAATCGCCCCGAATTGAAATTGTCAATTCCGGCTTCGAGCCAACTGGCTTGCTGCTCTGAGAGTTCCATCCTTTCGCCTCCAGTCGTTACGAATCACCCGTCATGCTTCAA
>CAXEUI010000001.1:0-17027 GCA_963999335.1 uncultured Candidatus Poseidoniales archaeon | reverse complement strand
CTCGGGTGATTGTCGACTGTAGGGGTTAATCGCAGCACCAATGATGTCGGCGTGGGACTCGGGAACAATATCCGGTCCGTCGTCTCGAGGCTTTCCAGATCCCGAGAGGATGCGGCCGATGAGGTCCTTGCTTACAGGCAGTTTGAACACGTCACCGAGGAACTTGACCCCAGTCTGTAGGTCAATACCAGACGTGCCTTCGAAAACCTGCACGACGACCGTGTCGTCACTGGTATCGAGTACCTGTCCGTTCTTGATGCTGCCATCGCTCAACCTGAGGCTGACGATCTCACCGTAGGCCACCGGTTCGGTGTCCTTCAGGAAGACCAGTGGTCCCTTTACGTCCGTAATTGTTCGATATTCCTTTTCACTCATATTCATCCCTCCTTAAGCGGCCTCCACCGCACTTTGAATCTCGGAGCACATCGTCGTAACGAGTTCCTCCAGAACCTCGGCGTAACCTTCCTCAAAGCGACCGCGCATCAGATCGGTACGCGACTGAACGTTCACAACGTCCTGAAGTTGGGCACCGCTGGCTATTGCCTTCTTGCCCTCAGATTGGAAGGTTAGAATCGCTTTCACCATGCTGTACTGCAAATTGAGTGTGGAGTAGGTGTCCACCGGGTGGAATGCGTTCTGTTGTAGGAAATACTCACGAATCATTCGGGCGACCTCAAGCGTCAGTTGCTGGTCAATCGGCAGAGCATCGGAACCGACCAGTTGCACGATTTCCTGCAATTCGGACTCGACCTGTAGCAGGCTGCTGATTTCAGTCCGCACATCGGGGAAGTCCGAGGCGATGTTTTCGCGATACCAAGCGTCAAGCGATTGCGGGTAGAGACTGTACGACTGCAGCCAATTAATCGACGGGAAGTGGCGTTGGCGGGCCAATCCGGCATCGAGGCCCCAGAACACCTTGACAATGCGCAGGGTCCCTTGGCTTACAGGTTCAGAAATGTCTCCACCAGGAGGTGATACAGCGCCGATGACCGACACTGAGCCGTCGTCTCCAGACAACGTCTCGACACGCCTGGCGCGTTCGTAGAACTCGGCCAGACGGCTCGACAAGTAAGCGGGGTACCCTTCCTCACCAGGCATCTCTTCCAAGCGGCTGGAAATCTCACGCATGGCTTCAGCCCAACGTGAGGTTGAGTCGGCCATGAGTGCAACGTCATAGCCCATATCGCGGTAGTACTCAGCGATGGTGATTCCAGTGTACACGCTCGCTTCGCGAGCGGCCACAGGCATGTTCGACGTATTGGCAATCATGCAGGTGCGCTCCATCAACGGCTTGCCGGTGTGGGGGTCCTTGAGTTCAGGGAACTCAGTCAACACCTCAGTCATCTCGTTGCCTCGCTCTCCGCAGCCAATGTAAACCACAATCTGGGCGTCAGCCCACTTGGCCAAAGCCTGCTGCGTCACGGTTTTTCCACTACCGAACGGACCCGGGATGCCTGCTGTGCCACCTTTGGCCAGCGGGAATAGGAAATCGAGGATCCGCTGACCAGTGATCAGCGGTGCATCCGGCGCGTGTTTGCGGTTGAATGGTCGAGGTGTACGAACAGGCCACAACTGCATCATCGCCAGTTCGCTACCATCAGAAAGTGTGCAGACCGTGTCGGTGACTGTGAACTCACCACCATCAATTGAGGTGACTTCACCTCCTTTGCCGGGTGGCACCATGACTTTGTGCAGAATTGTATCGGTTTCTTGGACTGTGCCGATGACGTCACCGGACGAAACACTGTCCCCTTTCGTTACTGTGGGGACGAATTCCCAGATCTTTTCCATATCCAGTCCGTCTGCATCGACACCGCGGGTGATGAATACTCCCATCTTCTCCTCAAGAGCCGACAGCGGTCGCTGAATACCGTCGTAAATCTGCGTCAGCAGACCCGGTCCCAGTTGCACTGACAGCGTGTTTCCGGTATTTACAACCGGTTCTCCAGGTCGAATACCAGAAGTGTCCTCATACACCTGAATAATCGCTTTGTCACCATGCAGTTCAATCACTTCGCCCATCAGTCCCTCATCGCCTACACGTACAAGGTCGAACATTCGAACTTCGACTCCAATCGCGGTAACAACAGGTCCAGATATGCGGTAAATTTGTCCTTGCTCATTCATTTCTTCACTTCCTCATCATTTTGGCATTATTTCCAGAGATCCACTCCGATCGCCTTGCGGATAGAATCCCGCAGGGTGGTATCCTCAGTGGTGCCAATACCAAGGAACGTGGGGGTAATGCTGTCTGACAGCTGTTGGCGCAGTCGCTCTGGCAACTGCGTCAAATCATCAGAATCAGTGACTACAATTCCGACCTCGCTTGAACCTAGCAGTTCACGAAGGACGGATTCAGTTTGCTCCGAATCTGATGGATTGTGTATGTGGGTGATGCCGGCGAGTTGGAAGCCAAGCGTGAATTCGGGATTACCGACGACTGCTATTTCCATCTGCCTTCACCTCCTATTCAATATTCTAGATGTGCTTCGATGTCTTCTTGGGTCAGGCCAGCGGCCTTCCCACGGACAATCAGGCGCAGATTCCGCACCTCAAGCACCTTGCTCTCAATGTAGTAAATCACCGGGAATGCCGACAGAGGATTGAGCATATTCATCCGATTCAGCAGATCCAGACGTTGACTGGTGAGTACGCTCACAATCGGGTCGAGAGTTCCTTTCTCGTTCGACTCTGTCAACGCCTCGTCGAAGCCACTGTCATCGAAGCCAGGGGCTCGTCTCAGCACTTCAAGCAGTGCTTCTCCACTTTCTGCCTCGGCAGCCTGACGGAGGAACGTCATGGTAATCGCTTTACCACCAACAAGCATCAATTCGTTGCGCTCTTCGGATGTCATCCCCTGTCTGAGGGCGCGGAATAGATTGATGATATTTCGGTGATCTATTTCTGTGCGCAGATAACGCAGCAGCACAGGATGGCGAGTGGTGCCTTCACGGAACTTCTTCGTCGCGGAGGAATAGTAATGCCGGTCGAGCGCGTCCTCAAACGCCATCAGATCGTCGCTCCCATCTAAATTGGCGAGAGCAAGTCCATATTTTGTCCCGGCAAGCGCCGAAGCAGCCTCCTGTAGGTTATCCGAGTTGCTGACCAACTCCAACCAAGGGAGATTTGCTTCGTTCTCTTCAGGAAGCACCTGACTGGAAACTGCTTCCAGCGAAACACCACTACGAATCGCCCTGAGAGCAGTCTTCACCTTCTGATAGGTGAATCTCTCCACATAGATGGCTACAAGGCCCTTCAAATGTCCTTGACAAAAGGAGAGTACCTGATTCAGATCTCGGTCCATGTTGTGATTCAATGCAGCCTCGACCAAATCGACGCCGCTGAGTCGGTTGGCATACTGGTCGAGTTCTTCCCGATAGCCAAACTCCGCGATGCTGGTCGCAATCGCGTCTGGAGACTGCTGTAGCAACTGGCGCATGCGGGTGGAATCAATGAGCCCGGCCTTCCGAGCTTTTCCACGCGCTGATGCGTTGGCCCAATTGGACCGTCCCACTGCTACAGTTGCCATATTCATCACTCCATTTTTCTTTACTCAAATAGTACAGTTGTCACGGCCGGGAGAGCCGCAATCCACGACGCCTCTAATCGACCATCAAAGCGGTAGTCTAGGACGACAGAACCGTCTTGACTCTCCAATACAAAGCCGCCAAGGCCATCCACGTCGTCACCGAATACGAAGTTGCTTCCAACTCTCTCCAGTGCCACACGATCGAGGCTGACAGGTCGCAAAACCATGTCTGCATCTGCCGTACTCTTCGCTTCTTCAAAGAGCGACTTCAGCAACGTTGCACGACCTTTCATTCTGGCAGAGCCAACCGTCTCGCGTACCGATTCCTTGGTACCGTCAAGTTCCACTCTGCGCGCAATGAGCATCGATTTCTGGTTGGCCTGCCTCGCCGAAGCGACGGTTTCGGTCTTGATTTGAGCGCACTCTCGTTCTGCCTTGGAGATCATCTGGTCACGTTCGGACTGCGCCTCTTGTTTCGCTTCCGCCAAGATACGCTTCGCCTCTTTCTTTGCGGCACTAACGAGGGCTTTCGCCTCTTTCTTTGCCGCGGTGGCGATATCATTTGCCAATGCATCCAATGTCATCTCTAACCTCTCCAATTCTCAAAATCTTCATCTCAGGATGCTCACAATAGGAACATCGCCAAGAATCCGAAGATCAGGATGGTCTCTGGCAGCACTGTGAACAGCAATGCGAGACCGAACTTGGAGCCGTCTTCGGCAATCCAGCCGACAGCGGCGGCACCAATTGGTCCCTGCCCCAAACCTGTTCCGATACAACCGCCTGCTAGAGCGATTCCCGCACCCAATTTTGCCATTGCTTCCGCACTCGTACCACCTGAATCATCGCCCTCTTGAGCAGCGGCTGTATCAGCCACTATGGCAATGACGGTCAACGCGAGCAGGAGTAGTACTCCTTTTCTTGCCCAATTCATCTTATTCATTTTTTCATTCCTCCATTTTTTCCAACGTGTATTTCACTGGAACCTGATATAATCACTCCACCTCAACCGCAGCCGCGGTGAATCCGAATGGTGAGAACTTCTCACCTGCAACCTCGTAGAATTGCTTCATCCACTCGACGAGGTGCAACCGAGTGGTGTGGATATTGGGACTCAACAGACCGAGACCCAAGGCGAAAACTTGCACTAGTAGCCAACCGAACAGCAATACCAGCAGCATGAACAGGCTACTGCCGACGCCGAGAGCGTAGCCAAGAATACCCGTTAGCAGGAAGCCAGCAAGGAACATCTTGCCGAAGGAAATGTTGCCCGGCAGGGAAATCTTGCCGAATTTGACCACGAAGGGGAGAATCACAGGAAGCAACAGAAGCAACAGCATCGTGCCAGAGATGTCGTGATGTGAAAGATTCTCAATCACTCCAATCAAGCCGGTTGCGTGACCTTCAGAGTCAACATGTCCGTAAAGCATCTCGTTGCCCGTCTCTGCAATCTTGACTCCGGCCACACCCACAGCGAACAGACGCACGTATGAGATGACGTTCGACATGATGCCGACACCCTCAATGGGACCGATCATCGCAGCGATGACCGGCGGCATTCCGTGATATTTGTAGCCAGCGTAGATGAGGAACAGCAAACCGACTGCCATCAGGACTGCCCCTATACTTCCCATCGATGAGAGGAAATCAACGTAGTATTGGTCGCCTGGTGAGGTTCTCAGCACCATGAAGGAATACGCGAACATGAAGCCGCCAATGAGGAGCAACAACCACGAGCCACGATCGAAGATTGCCACCAACGGACCTGCGTTGCCGTGACTGTCTCCATACAGCCAGATGTCACGGAATCCGATACACAGGCCGAGCAGCACGTGGAACACACCCATGTAAATGGTGAGAAGAACAAGACCTTCCAGATTGCCACCTTCTGCTGCAGGCAGGACTCGGTGGTATGGGTAGGCCAACTCAAGACCAAACGGTAGTCCATGCACACCCGCGAAGGAGAAGATCTCCAAATCGTTGGTTGTCCAATGGAACTCGCCACCGTTGGGATAGAGGAATGAGAGCCAGGCAAGCCAATCCGGCGCATGAGATTCAATCCAACCCCAATGCCCTCCTGCTGCTTCGCACGCGTGCGCGGTGACGAAACTTTCGAAGCCTTCACCGACACAATGTCCATGGGGCAAAATCACGAAGCCTGCAATCTCACCGTATAGATAACCAAAGAGAATCGCAGAGAAACCGATGTAGGCAACAAACTTCGAGGCAAGGAATCCATTCTCAGTGTGACCGATGCTCCGGTAGAGAAGCAATGCAATCAGCATGGTAGCGGCACCATAAGCCATGTCGCCGAGCATCAGCCCGAAGAATAGTGGGTAAGTGAAGAAAATGAACAGAGTCGGATCGACCTTGCCGTAACGTGGACGTCCCATCAGGTCGGTGATGAGTTCCATCGGCTTGGTCTTGTCACGATCAGCGAACTTGATTGGAGGAAGTTCGACCTCGGTGTCGTGAAGGCCATGTCCTCCACCTCCGGGAGTGATTTTGAACGGCTCGATGTCGACGTAAAGGCAGGAATCTGAGAGGACTTCTTGAATCTCATCGGAGCGAGAGGTTTCAACCCAGCCATCGATGACGAAAGCGTGCTCGCTGGTGGCGACACGCATCGGGCCGAGTGCCAACTGCATGTCGCGCTCGAGCATTTCGATACCGCCAAGCAAGGTGACACCATCTTCTGCACTCAGCCCATCGAGGCTAGCCTGCAGATTCGCCCGCTCATCGAACAGTGTTTCGCTCTGCGAAGAGAGTTCTGATAGACGTGCGACGATTGACCCCTCTCCTTCGGGAACGGTAGAGGCAACGAAGCCAGCGTCCTCCAGTGCCGATTGAACCTCAGCAGCGGCGTCGTTCTCGCAGAATACTGCGACCACAGTAGGCTTGGTTCCAACCACAAAGGCGAGACCTTCACCCGCAGAGGCTCGGGCGGCTGAGGCATCCTTGACGGTGCCTGTGAATGTGGTGAGGCTATCGTAACCTGAGAGAAGTTCAAGGTCAATATCCAACGGGGCCAACAGTGCAAGAGCGCTTTGCTCCTCTTCGATAGACGATAGCTCGCTGTCTACAGATTCCATTCGATCAGATACACTGATAATCTCATCGACAATCTTCGACAAGTCTCCACCCAATTGTTGGCGAACTGAACTGGCTTTGAGCGGGACTCTGGGGTCCTCTACATCGAGTTGTGTAGATGCACTGCGATAGCGATTCAAGTCGCGGCCAATCTGCTCTGATGCCTCATTGGGTTTACCCAGACGCATGCCTTCCTCGTCACCCGTGTAATCGCAAAGGTGGACCGCCTTCATATCTGCAAGCGATTGGACCGCATCGTCGAGATTCGCAAGGACTCCCGCAGCGGTGAGTCGTGACATCATTTGAGTGGTCAACTGGCCCATACACACTACTCCTGATTCTGTTGAAAATTCTTGACTCTAACCTCGGAAAGTGTCGAGCACTGAGTCTACTGCTCCAGAACGACTCTTCTTACCTTGTTTCTGAATTGCTTTCAGAGCGGTTTCGCCCTCGGCTCGAACTACATCGGCTTCTTTACTCGCAGCGGCCCTCGCCTCTGCAATCATCGACTGAACTTCGGCCTTGGCATCATCCTGTGCAGTAACGATGTTGTTCGCTGCATCAGCACGTGCCTTAGCAATCAGATTTTCTGCGTCTTCCTCGGCCTTCTGACAGGTCGCCTTGGCATCCGATTCGGCATCTCTGATTGTTCGCAGGACATCTGTTCTTCCCATGTTACAACCTCTCGTGACGCGAGGCATCAAAGTCGAGTTTATGATAATAACCATAAGGCATTGAGACGAGTCTCAAGAAGATTGTGAGAAAACCACATGAGGATTGAACCAAATATGCGATTGATGACCGTCTGGAACAATGGATACGGAACGCATCGGCACAGAAGATTGGGCCGAACTACAGCGCAACCTCGAGACGACCATTCCTGTGTATGATCGAATCAATCGTTTTGCCACGCTTGGTCAGGACAATAGATGGAGAAAAATGGTCCGCAGTCGATTGCCTGCTGAAGGTCATATTCTGGAAGTTGGGTGTGGCCCAGGGACGTTCGCAGAGATGATTCCAGAGCGTGAATTGACCTGCTTGGATCCAATTCCAGCCATGCTATCTGTCGCACAAAAGCGAGTCAATTCGAAGCGAGAAAAACCCGCGATATTTGTCGAGGGGACCGCGGAAGATATGCCTTTTGAAGACGAGAGTTTTGAAGGCGTTTGTTCTCTGTTCTCCTTCCGGGATTGGTATGACAAACGGGCCGGTCTTTCTGAAGTGATGCGCGTCCTGAAACCGGGTGGAACTCTGGTGATTGTCGACCCGGCAAAAATGAATCGAGTTCACGGTTGGTTCGGATATCTATGGATGCGAATCTGGGTGGGATCCTACGCACGATTCATCTGTCGAATGAAGGATCATCCTTGGAAGTGGTTGACCCGCACATACGTTCACTTTGGAACGACCAAAACCTATGTTCGAATGCTGGAGGAATGTGGATTTGAGGAGGTCAAAGCGAAGGTAATCTTCCCAGGCATGGCCACCATATGGACAGCGAAAAGAAGAAAGTCGGCGCTATGAATGCAGGTTCATGCAGCCAGAACCTGATGGTACATTTTCAGGCCCCGGGGGCTACGCTCCCCCTCAGCAGACGATTGCGAGTGAGATTCCACAGCAGGTCGTAATCGGTCAACAGCAACCACATATGGTCGAAGGTTTTCCGAATCAACCTGTCATGGTGATGGTTCAACCTGAGCACAATGATAATTTAATCACGGCCGTTTGGATTCTATCGGCATGTTCACTGATTATCTCACCATTATTCTGTGGATTGCCGGCGTTCATTTGTGCAATCATTGCACTCACGCAGAATCATCCAAAGGGAGTGCAGGCCCTCATCGTCTCAATCGTCTGTCCGATCATTGGAGTTGTAATTGCAATAGTAGTGCTGGGTTCACTGGCTGGACTCTGATTACAATAACCAGAACATTCGGCGGCATGTGACGGCTCTCCAGATGATTACGCGCGTAAGGGGATTGAAGGTCATATTCAGCATCCAATTGGGCAAGCGAAACATCAGGTTCCCAAATCGAAATGCGCGCTTGGAATTTCTCATCACCCTTCCCATCTGTTTTTCCCATCTACGTTCGTATTCTGTCAGTGATGTACCTTCGGTCAGATGTTCAGCAATGACTTGGCCGGCAATCCGGCCTCCAATCATGCCGATGGTGATGCCCGCACCATTCGAGGGAAGCACCATTCCAGCTGCATCACCGACCAGGAGGTAATTGCCCTTGACAAAATTGCGAATCGAACCGGACATCGGAAGAGAACCGGCTCCATTGAATGAGATTTCACCATCGTACTTGGAAATGAATGCCTCCGCGTACTGGTTGAGGCTGCGGCCCTTGGCGAAACGACGCTGGATGCCGAGGCCAATGTTCGCGCCGCTCGATTTGGGGAACATCCAAGCATATCCCCCCGGAGCCATGGAACCAAAATGCAGTTCGACTGCATCGCCGAAATCACCTTCCATCAATACGAATTTCACAGGAATCTTGAGTGAAGATTCGTTCCAATAATCTCGTCGAAGTGGGTCGTTATGGCCACCTGCTCCAACAATAATCTTCGCCGAGTAAATCGACCCATTTCGTAGGACCACGGAATTGTCGTCTACACGATCCACATGCGAATCGACAAGATATTTCGCGCCGCTTTCCTTGGCCAACTCGACCAGTGCTTCATCGTGAGCCACACGATTGAGGACCAAACCCTCGAATGCATACTTCAGAGGCTTTCCAGATGGAGGGACAATGTGCATCGTTGTGGAACGTTTTGAAATGGCATTTTCTGGCGTCTGAAACAAATCGTCCATGTCTGGTACATCCGGACAAAGGCGTTGCATCTCCGCGTTGCTCGGGACCAGTTCACCACATTGCAATGGAGTGCCGATGGGGTCACGACCATCGATGACGAGGACATCGGCGCCATTTGCTGCAGCATATCGAGCCACAGTACTCCCCGCAGGACCTCCACCAATCACGATGACATCATGATGAAGGGGGTCACTCATTGCGCGTCATCACCTGCCGCGTCATCGATTCAAGAACATCTCGAACCTCAGATCGAGGGAATTTGTACAGATGGTTCAATGCGCGTTCCAAGTGATTGTGAATCAACATTCTACAGTACCCGAATGAGTCGCCTTGCTCCAGCAATTCTTCAAGTTCATCCCAGCGGTCATCTCTGAATTCAGCCAGAACATCGGCCAAGTTGCGACGAGCGTCGCCGTGCAGCAACGTGAGTGCATGAATGATTGGAAGCGTCATTTTGCCCTCATGAATATCGGTTCCTCGAGCTTTGCCCATGCGTTCATCACCTGTTAGATCCAGAATATCATCGACCAACTGAAAGGCAATTCCCAATTCCATTCCAAATTCACGGAGGGTCATCACGTCGCCATCTGAAGCACTGGCAATGATGGCTGCACATTCACAGGCGGATGCAAAAGGACCTGCGGTTTTTCCACGGACAATCTCGTAGTAATCCTCAGGTGTCGTCGATAGATCAGAGATATGCCGAATCTGTTTCAATTCACCCGTGGCAATAGAGGCACAAGTTTCAGCGATGATGTGGACGATTCGCTCTTCGTAACAGCCACCGATTCCAAAGCCCATGACAAACAGGAAATCACCGCCGATAATCGCATGATCAAGGCCATGTTTCTCATGTAGGGTTTGAACACCACGACGCAATTTCGCTCCATCATAGATGTCATCGTGAATGAGAGTGGCCGTATGGATGAGTTCGGTTGAAACAGCGAAATCCAGAACCTCGTCTCGATTCTCTCCTCCCGCCAGATCATAGGCCAATACGGTGAGAATGGGGCGAATTCGTTTGCCTCCAGCGAGCAAGATTTCTCGTGCGAGTTCCATGGCGGGGGCATAGGGTCCATTCATCGACGAAGCGACGAGGGATTCAATCGCAGATTCGACCTCATCGCGGCATTCGATGAGAATTGAGTTCTCAAGGAGATTTTCGGCCATTGAACCTTCGATGGGGGGTGCCTATATCAACAGGTGGCTGCCGCCGCAAGCCGGGCACGATACGTGTCTGCCATCGGCGGGATGAATATGGGAGCGACAGCAGAACCCAAGCATATTCGTCTTGTCTGTGTTGGTGATGAGGAAGAGGCGACCCCTCTTCACATTCGAAAGTGGATGGAAACCCAGCCACTGCAAGGCCTTGAGATGACAGTCCAATTTGATGAGGACCTCTCTTCCGCCCTCGCGATTCTTGAAGGGGGAGATGCTGATTTATTGGCAATCTCGGCATCGACCTGGCATTTGTGCAAAGGTGCTCCTGAGACGATGGTGGCGACAGCACTCCCTCGACGTGATGAAAATCACATTCTGGTGGCCGATGATCGCCTAGGATATTTACCATATAAATCGATAATTCTAGCAGAAAATCGGCTGCAAAGACGTCAATTACGCCGCTATAGACCGGACTATAGGGTTCTGAACCCGTATGCATTTGCTGACATGATTGAGCGAAACGCACCCGCTGAATCTGGACTTGAGTTACAAGCGTGGATGGAGGACCTCAGAGCAACCAAAATTATCACTGGATATGTGAGTGAAAGACACTTGTTCAGTTCTGCAGAGATTGATGCTCGTCGCCATATGTTGATGACGGATTCCCGAGATGATTCGGCAAGATTCCTTCCGAGCCCATTGCATGGTCTGACCCTCCTCATCTCACGCAAAGGATTCCCAAAAAGTCTCTCAGAGAGAATTGGGGATGCTGAATCATTGACAGCATGGGCGTGTGAACAAGTGATTCTAGACAATATCGACCCCGAAATTGTGGACCGTGTTGGGATGATTGTTCGTCATCGGCAAATCGCATCCTTACTCAATCAAGCAGAACTAGAGAAGGATCTTCTGCGTTCAACATCATTGTTGGATGGGGAAGGGGATCTTATTGACACAGCCTCAATGGTTGAAATCCTGATTGAAGTCGTGGGGCGATCTGGTGAACGGACACTCTTGATTGAACGTCTGGTTGACAAAGAGGATGCAGTGACACATGCTCGGCTCTTGGTTGGTGAATGGGAGAATATGCTTGAGGCGGTGACAACAGAACACGTTGAAGATATTCGACTCGGGCCTGCTAGACCCGCTTTCCTAGATTTGTGACGGCTTTTCTACAGAGGTGCGAAGACGGCCCTTAGGGCCGTTCATGAAGCGTAACATATACAGGCACCTAGGAGCGCAAACGTTGATGAGGGTCAATGATGGTCGATGAAAATCTGTTGTCACAGTTGTATTCGGCCCGTCTGGATGAGTTGCGTGAGATGGCAATATCTCATGAGATGTCAAAGGCCGGAAATGTCGAGCAATTGCGTGCAAGACTCATCAACCACGTGGCGCTATCTGACATCGATCTTTCATGGGATTCATTGCAGGAAATGCCGAATAAGAAACTCGGTGAAATGCTCGGCGTCTTCGGTGTCAAGCGCTCCGGTTCAATCAAAGAAAAGAGGCAGCGTCTGTGGTTGCACCTGAATCACGATCCAAAGAAACTCAATCCAGAGATGATTGCAGATGCGACTCGCGATCAATTGCACGAACTCTGCAAAGCGTTGGAACTTCCTCGTTCAGGAAGCAAACAACAGTTGTTTGCTCGTGTCGCAGGTGTTCTATCCAACCATGAGGGTGGTTGGGGCAAGGTCAAGAAGAGTCTGAGACGGGGTAGAGCAGCGCCTGTTGTGCCGACCACTGTTTCAGTGGAGGAAACCCCGGCTCAAGATGATGAAGCTGCGGAGCTGGCAGCAATGATTCAGGCATCGATCGATGCTGTGGATGTCGATGAATTGACCGGTGTTCTCGAAGAGCCTGACGAACCTGGGCCGATTGACAACGAAGGGATTGTTGAGTCAGAAATCGTCCTGACCACACCCACGGATTTGACCATTGACGAAGGGTCCGGTTCAGCGATTATTGAACTGGAGGCTAGACTTGCAGAATTACACAGCCATATCCGAGAATTCTTGCTCATCGGTCGTGAGCAAGATGCGAATGACGTTACAGCGTTCGTTGAGGACCTTGGTGGGCAAGGATTCCAAGTTTCACATGCCATGGTTCGAAATCGAATATTGACTGAAATCACTGCCATGGCCAATCGTAGAGATGCTGAAAGTGATGCGAGTTCACAAGTGCCAGGTTCTTGGAGAGAACGCAAGGCCCTCAGGAGACTTGAAGAATGTCGTCCGGGACTGTTGGACGCGTTGGAATCGATTCTGGATTCGGATGGAGAAGACATCGCACTGGCACGGGTTCGCTTCGAGACCGCAGCCGCTGAAGCGGGTCTGGACCTCGACCTACCCGGCATCAGCGGACGTGTCCATGGACTCTTTGACCTCCAAATGAGTCTCCGTGAAGCAGAGGAAGACATGGATCCGGTGACGGCTCGCCGCCAACGTGCCCTAGAAGTTCTCTACCGAGGTACACAAGATGTATCGAGCGACGCGATGCGGACCCTACAGCATTTTGAAGAGCAGATGGAAAATTTCGAACGCATTGTTGAGACGTTGGTTCGTCGCGCAGAAGGGCAATTCGGTCCTGTTGAACACGCACTCCTTGTTCGATTCCTAGAACGCAGAGGTTGGGATGTGGGTCACCCAGAAGTTCGCCCTCGGGCAATCGCTGCTGCCGGAGCACTGGCTGCCGCAATGGGATACATCGATCCTGATGACGTTCCCGGTTTGCCGACATCTATCTCTCTCGACCCAGACAAGGTATCTGACGTCGTGGATTCACTGCGCGACCTTCTTGTTGACATGGGCCGCAGTGCCCCAACAGCGGACAGTGTAGCCCATGGTGTCTCGGCAGATGATGCTGAACAAGCAGCAGAGGCTTCAAGCATTGGCCGGGTTCGTGGAAAACTCGACCAAGCAGACGAATTGTTGGGCCGACTTGCGCGCGGCTTTGATGCCGAAGCGAGTGAATAATCAGCGATTCGCTGAATAATACGACTGGAACACCTTTGTCACTTGCTCGATACTGCGGACCCCTTGGGACAGGAGGTCAACGAGAATCTGTTCTCGCATCTGAATGGCGGCCTCAAAATCAGACGCTCGAATGCCGGCAGATGCACAAAGCGTCTCTCTGAATTTGCTAGGAACGCCGGTTTCTACAATCGCATCGTTTGCCGGATCATACTTCCAAATTGGATTGAGACGGGGCTTGTCGCCTTCCATACCTGAAATTTCAGCAACCTCGGTGACTCTACGTAGCATCTTTCCGCCTTTGTGAACTCGACTCTGCATGATGATGAGATCAAGCCCAGTGAGCATGATGGGAGGGACATTCATCGGCGCACTCGTGAGACGAGTGACCGTCTCAGCAGCCGTGTTTGAGTGAAGGCTTCCACAGGAACCATCGTGACCCGTGTTCATCGCTGTCAGGAGGGTTGCAGCCTCAGGACCACGCACCTCACCGACAATGATTCGATCAGGACGCATTCGCAGACTTGATTTCAGGCAGTCATCCATCGTAACCGAAGTGGTGCCGTCAGGACGCTCTTGGCGTGTTTCCATTCGCAACCAGTGGTCGTGGTAAACCTGCAATTCTGCGGTATCCTCTACAGTCAGCAAGCGCTTGTCCCATGGAATGAACATCCCCAGACAATTGAGTGTGGTCGTCTTACCAGAACCTGTACCGCCAGCGATGACAAAGTTGGCTGGGCGGGCATTGAGGCCCTCAACCCAAACCCACATCATGGCTGCCAATCGGCTGTTGATGGTTCCCCAACTAATCAAATCGATGATGGTGATGGGATCTTCACGGAACTTTCGAATGGTGAGTGTGGGGCCATCCGGTGAAATGGGTGGAAGTGTTCCATTGACACGAGAGCCATCGGGCAAACGACCGTCGAAGAGAGGGACCAATCCAGGTCCATTCCCCAGAGGAACATTGGTGAATGCAGCGATATTCTTGGCAACCTGAATACCTTCCTCATCACTCATCCAGACGTTTGTACGACAAATCCCATAGTTGCGATGAGCAACCTTCACACATTGAGCGCCACCGTTGTACATGACCTCTTCAAGTTGGTCGTCTTCTAGCAAAACGGCCAATTCCCCGTAGCGATTGTCAGCAGCTTGTCCATCGTAATGATACATTGGACTGGGATGACCTGGTTCCATGTAAATCGTCACAGGGCCATAGCGAGCAAGTACAGATTCAGACATTATTTTTCACCTCACGCCATCCCGTTTTGAATCGATTCGAACAAACCGATGTATAGCAGGGCAGAGAGGGTAGACCAAAATGGAATCCACCACAACGCCTGCTTGGTTCGTCCGAGCATTCGACCGGAAATGACGACACTGAGAGCGGCCGAGGCCATGAGATAGGGCAACATCACATCGTGGATATGCCCCCAATATGCCCCGGTAGCAGCGAGGCCGAAAACTGCGAACATGAAGCCCATGACGCCGGGGAGAAGAAGACACATCAGCATCAGCAGCAGGAAGGATTGCCCAGACATCTCCTTCTCTCTGACATTGATGAGTTTGTTCAAACGATCGTATTCAACGGACATCGAATTGGTGACTTCTCCCAAGGGTGCATCCTGCTCGATGGCGGTCGATAGAAGATTGACTACACGCTGAATGAGGATGCTACGACTGTTGATTGCATATTCGGCCAAAGCGGCATCGAATGATGTCGAACGTGAGCGTTCAATGGCCTGAGATAACAACTTTCCAGTTTCATCTTGGCGATTCCGTGATATTTCAGTCAAAGCCTGTTGAAGACCAAGGCCAGCGCCAATGCTGGATGAAATCGATTCTAGGACCTCGGGAAGAGCCTCTTCCAACTGACGGCGGCGGCGGCGTTCCAAGAAGCCGGGAACCGCTCCCGCAAGGCAAGGCAGCGTAATTGGAACAATCAGAACCAAGAAGATGCTATGCCCCAACAATTCATTCACAGGTAATAACAGTGGATGTTCACCGATACCCATATATCTTTCTGTAAGATTTGATCCCAGATGAGGTTCTACAATATTCTTCACCAAAGTATATAAAAATACCTGATAAATAGTTCCTCCAATAGATTCTTCATCCAGGTTACAATCCCATTCACTGAATAAATCTATTAGTTTTTGGGCTTTTGGTTTAGCAGTACGTAATCCCGCAACCAATCCATCCCTAATTCGCTTTCCTGGTATTGAAAAAATGTCCATGTGGAGATCTTGAACCGATTGAAAATCTATCTTTTCTAATTTACAAAATTTCTGTTTAATTCGAGTCGCACGGTATCCATTCATGAATGAATTCCCCAAATAGTGCGGGTAATCATCATCAGTTATTTTATTATTGCAGGAAATTATATATCCACACTTGGGATTTAAGACATGAGGCATTTCATCATGAGAAATTTCGGATACCCAGTCATACTTTCCTGTCCAGCCCGGAACTGGCACATCCCCACCCCCCTTATTCCTGACAGGTACACGCCCGGACACATACATGCCAATATTCCCATCAACATCACTGTAAACAATATTCAGTTGGGGTGCCTTAATTTTCTCAATACCGGCAGAGAAATCATCCCAATTCCCTGCCTGGTTGATATCGAAAAAACCACTTATAATGGTATTTGGTTGTAGAGATTTTGAAGAGAGCGCAATTGTTTGGTTTGCATGTTCTGTTACTGATCCAATTAGTGGTCCATGTATTGTTTGCTTAATTTTTTCTACATGATCAGGGTTTCCCTTAATGGAAATTATTTCTTCTATCACTTCAAATGCTTGTGACTCACCACAATATTCATACTTTTCAGGATCTGATACATCCAACTTTTCTACAAAAATATCTTCTACATCCGTATACGCAAGGGTAATCCCCCATGCAATATGCTCATTATGCCCCAATAACAAACCTGGCAATCCCGGTATTGTAGATCCTGAACAGTGGTAACCCTCCTTAGAATTCAGATGATTCATATACCATATCCCTGGCAGACTCAGAACAAGGTGTGTATCATTACAAAGAATAGGACGGCCTGTTGCAGATTTATCAGGGGAAATTGCCCAGGCATTGGATCCTCTACCACCCCCTTCCATATCTTTTGCCAAGAATGGGCCTTGTGATGAATCAACCATTTCATCCATATGAAGATTATTTATGTCTATTCCATTTGGAATTTCAGTAGGTGTCCCATCGGGGTAATAAATCCCTAATTCTTCAGCCATATCATTACCAACTTTATTAATTATTTCCTGTCTTATAAGTGCACCAGACCAACCATGTGATAATGTCCATGTCATGACCCTGCCCCATGCCAGTATATCTAAAATAGACCATGGTTCTGGAGTGATGCGAGTGAGAATAAATTCTATGGGAAGTTTATTTCTATTTTTCCAAGCATTTATACCATCGGTATAAGCTTCAATA